>JARYMD010000338.1 GCA_029907285.1 Verrucomicrobiota bacterium
TTCCAAGCTTGGCGTGGTTGAAGGTCCGGGGGGTGCAAGAGCCGGGGTGTTGGCCGTCGGGCGGCTTTGGTTCCGGCTGCGCCGGCTGGGGAATATGCGGGCCAGGCGGCGAAGAATTGTCCCGCTGTACCATGCGAGTGAACAAACGGTTTGATTTTGCCCCGGGGCGTGCTAAAAGAGTGGTTCCGACTGACAACATTGAACAGAGAACTTTTGTAATCGCTTATGTCACAACATAGAAGTCTGCGTGCGGCGGCTGTTTTGGGCGCCAAACGAAATGTCCTGAAACGGTATGAGCGGGTTGGATTGCTCAAGAAGCGCGGTCAATGGAAAGAAGGCGATCGCGTGACCGGTTTGCCCAAGACGAAGTCCATGTAACGTATCGATGGCCGGGCCGGAACACCCGCCGGGTGCAACAGTGCGCCTTCAGAAGTATCTGGCGCAATGCGGTGTGATGTCGCGGCGCGCGGGTGAACAGGCGATTCTTGACGGCCGGGTTGAGGTAAATGGCGAGGTTGTCCGGCGCCTTGGGACCCGCGTTGAGCCTATCCACGACATTGTTTGTTTGGACGGGCGGATGGTTCGTCCGCGGTCCAAGCTCTACATAGCGCTGAACAAACCACGCGGATTTGTCTGTTCGAGGCGCAAACAGGGTCGGCACCTTTTGGTGATCGAGCTGTTGCCTCCTGAGTGGAACGGACTGCAGACGGTCGGACGGCTGGACCGCGACACTGAAGGTTTGTTGTTTCTGACCAATGACGGTGATTTTGCGCTGCGGCTGACGCATCCGCGTTATGCTGTGCCGAAAACGTACGTGGCCACGGTGAACGGGCGGGTTGAACCAGAGACGTTGAACAGGCTTATTGGTGGCGTTTGGGACAAGGGGGAACGGCTCAGGGCAGCGAGCGTTCGGCTGTTGTCGGCGAGCAACAAGCGGAGCATGGTGGAACTCACTCTTGTTGAAGGCAAGAACCGGGAGGTGCGACGGCTTTTTGAGGCGCAAGGCTTGACTGTTTCAAGGCTGGTGCGAACGCGGATCGGTTCAATTCGCCTTGGCGAACTCAAACCGGGAAGATGGCGCGCATTGACACCGCCGGAGTTGAAATCGCTGTTGCATGGCAAATCGACAGCGCAACAGTCGAACTCCGGCAAGGACGGGGCAGAGGTTGATTGACACCTGCACTTGTTGGTTTTCTACTTGGGGCGAGCTATGGGTCAACACACGACACGCTCTTTGGTGTTGCTTCTTGTGGGAGCGTGCGCCGTGTTGTCAACTGAGGCGCAAATCAAGGCCCGCATCAACACTGATCGCGTGAGTGCGCGAGCGAAGGCATCGATTTTCAGCGAGGTCGTTGCACAACTTCGCCAGGGTGACGAAGTCACGGTGCTGGAAGTGATCAAGCACCAGAACCCGCGACAGGGCGAGCCAGCGGAGTGGGCGAAGATTCAGATGCCCTCGAACGCGCTCTTGTGGGTTAATGCCGTGCACGTTGATTCCGCGAAAAAGACTGTCATTGCGACGCGGCTTAATGTGCGGGCTGGTCCGGGCTTGAACTTCAGCATTGTTGGTTCACTGAATCAGGGGGACGTCATTCAGCCTGTCCGCGCGCTGGATGAATGGGTTGAAATCGAAGCTCCGTCGAGCAGTTGGGCTTTCGTTAACAGCCTGTATCTTAGTTGGGGAAAACCGCGACAGGCGCGGGAATCGAGTGTGTCAAACGGGATATCGGCGGCGCTGGCTTCAAGGACTGCCGGGGCCCAATTACCGGCATCCCGAGAGGCCCCGGGGGCTGAAACCGCGTCTGGCCCGGCGGTAACGACAGTGCGCATTCCTCCGAGCGGCTCGCGAAGCAGCGGTGCGGTTCAGGCTCCGCCCAGTGAGGTTTCCTCTGCGAATCTGAAATCGGCGCTTGCGGATGCTGAGCGGCCGTCGGCTGCCCCGGAAGTGTCACAAAAGGGAACGGTTTCTTCATTGGAAGGTGCCGGAGCTGGAAGCGGAGCAGGAAGGACTGGAGAAGTTCGCAAGACCGACCCGGCGACAGGCCACGCGGTCCGAAAAATTGACGCAGGTCCGGGGAAACAACCTGTGAGACGCGAAGGGGTGCTGATTCGGAGCGTGACGTTGCGTGTGCCGTCGCCTTACAGACTTAAGAGCCTTGATACGGGGCGGGTGATCGCCATTGTGCGTTTTGGGAATGAGATTGGCGAAATCGGCCGGTTTGTTGGGCGGCGGGTTGTGATTGAGGGGATCGAATCGTCCAACAAAGCTTCGCCGGAGATTCCATTGATAGATGCCGCAGAAATAGCGTTGGTTGAGCAATGAGTGCAACGGGAAACTTGATAGACGGGCGGGCAATCGCGGATGCGATTCATCTTCAGACCGCGCAGCGGATACAGGCTCTGAAGGCGCGCGGTATTCAACCGGGACTTGTGTTTGTGCGGGTTGGGGAAGACCCGGCTTCACAGGTGTACGTGGGGATGAAAGAGCGGTGCAGCATGCGGCTGGGTATTGCATCCGAAACACGGGTGTTGCCAGAAAAGACCAGTGAGGATGAACTGCTGGCGTTGATCGACGCTCTCAACGGTGACCCGAAGGTGCACGGTATTCTTGTGCAGGCACCCCTTCCAAGGCACATCAGCGCTGCTCGTGTTTATGCCGCGGTTGATCCGCAAAAGGACGTGGACGGTTTTCATCCTGCGAACATGGGGCGGTTGCTGTTGGGAGATTCGAGCGGGTTTGTGCCATGCACGCCGGCCGGGGTCCATGAATTGCTCTTGCGTTCAAACGTCAAGGTTGAGAGCTCAGAAGTGGTGATTTTGGGGCGGGGCAACATCGTTGGGAAGCCGCTGGCGGCTCTGCTGATGCAGAAGGCGTCCGGCGCAAATGCAACGGTGACGATTTGCCATTCGGCGACGCGCGACATAGCAGCTCATTGCAGGAGAGCGGACATTTTGGTGGCAGCGATGGGCGTGGCACGGTTTGTCAGAGCCAACATGGTCAAACCCGGGGCGGTGGTGATCGATGTGGGGGTCAACAGGGTGCCGGACCCTGCTGCGAAGAGCGGCTACAGGCTGGTTGGTGACGTGGCTTTCGATGAAGTCCAGCCCGTGGCCGGCTTGATCACGCCCAATCCGGGCGGAGTGGGGCCAATGACAATTGCGATGCTCATGCAGAACACGGCTCGCGCGGCCGAGATGCAGGCCGGGCTGGGCCGCGCCGATGCGGAATGAATTAGCTGGTTGTTCTTCACTTCAGGAGCAACAATGAGCAATCTTTGATTTATGCAACCACCAACTCGTATTTTGCCTGATCTGCAGGCCTCCTTGCTTTGCGAGGACGTGCGGCAGGACACATCCGGCAGTTTTATTTTGATAGGTGTGATTGGATTCATCCGCGTGCCGCAAGTCCCGATCACAGCATGGAAATTGTGCCTGTACAACAGATGGACGGCCGGAATAGGGACTTTTACCCAGGCTGTTCGGCTTGTTGGCCCCGACGGCACAACTCCCATTCGCCAGAGCACATGCCGCTTCGGATTGCAGGACGCCACGCATCACGCCATAAACGTCACAGTGTTTACGCAGGTCGAGTTTACCGCCGCAGGTGTGTACTACGTGGAAGTTCTCGTCGATGACGTGATGAAACTGCGGTTCCCGGTGCCGGTTATCGTGGTTACACCGCCCAATCAGCAGCAGCAACAACCGCAGCCGCCGCCCGAAACCAAGTAGCACCCGCCGCCTCAAGCGCGGCTGGCGGCCAGTCACTCTCGGGCATCAGGAGCGGCTGCAGTTGGTTGCGGCAAGGGTGTTGAACATCCGGATGGTTTGCAATGGCTGCGCAACTCTCTCGCGATGACAGTGCTGAGGCGAACGGCTGGCAGCCGGTCACGTTTGGAGGCGCAGCCGCTCTTGCCAGAACCACAACAGGTCGCGTGTTCCTCGTGGGCATGGTCATCGCGAGTCTGATGGCTGGCGCAGTTGCCCGCACGTTCCACGTAGCATGGATGCCGGTCATTGAAGGCGCGATCAAGTCTCTTCCGGCGCGCGCCGGCATTGTGGGTGGCCGGCTCCAGTGGCCAACGAACGCCCCTGTGCGGCTGGCCGACAATTCGTTTCTGGCGCTTGCAGTTGCAGGTGAAGGGTCTTCGGGGCTGACCGAGGCCGACCTTGCCATAGAGTTTACGGAGAACGGTTGGCGCGCGACCTCGTTGCTTGGTTCTCTGTTTATCCCTTACCTACCAGGGGTGTCGATTTCACCGGACCCGGTGAGCCTTCTAGCGGGCTGGCTGGCGTGGAGACCGCATATTGTGGCGGGGGCGTTCATTGTTGTGATTGTGTTCGTGTGGCTGGTTTGGCTGATGGTTGGCCTTGTTGTGACACCTTTTCTGAGAGTTTACACAGCCATGTTGCAGCGTGCAGCGACTGCGGGCGACTGTTTGCGTCTTGGGATTGCCTGTTGCATGCCGGGGGAAATTGTCATGGCTGTCGGCGTTCTCGTTTACGGGTTGCGCAGAATCAACCTTGCTGAACTGATTGCAGTGGCAGCATTGCACGTGATTGTTGTGGCTTCGTACATCCTTATCGCGCCACTCTGGTTGCCGAGGCGCAAATCGCCTGAAGAGACAACCCAGTTCAAAGGCGCTGCTTCCGCCAAGAAAAACCCGTTTGCCGCGCCGCCAGCAAATGACAGCGACGAACACCCTTAGCCCGCATATTTCCCAGCCCGGCGCAGCCGGAACCAAAGTTGCCGTACGAGCAGTGCCCCGCCTCCTGCGCACACCTTATGCGGGCTCTCAGCCGCGCCGGGCTGGGAAATATGCCCTGCGACTCCGTCGCTGGGAAGAGCGCGATGATCAAGCCCCCCACTGCACG
>JARYMD010000339.1 GCA_029907285.1 Verrucomicrobiota bacterium
CAGAATGCCGACGCCTTTGGCTTTGGCGTGACGCAGGACGTCGTGCAAGCTGCCATTGTCAATGATCGTCCAGTTGGCATCTATCAGCACGTACTCCCACCCCATTTCAGACGCAAAATCAACGAACAGCTTCTGTTTGCCGGCGTCCCGCGGGCTGTCCGGGTCGGACCACCAACTCCATGCCACACGGCCCGGCTTCACCCAATCAATATTCTCAAAAACCGACGGCGGTGAGACATCCTCAACCAGCGTTGATTCCACGATCGCGCCCGGCGACTCGCCAAGGATGATCACCCGCCATGGCATCTCCCATGGCGTTGATGAGACAGGACACACGTTGCCAGTGCCATTGCCTTCTGCGGGTTGTGGAAACCGCATGCGATACACCCCCGCAGGCGCAGTTCCCTGCAATCGCATCCCACAGAAGTTGGTGCCCAACCCGGCTTCGGTTATCAGCCCCCATGCCTTGGCGTCTGCGGTGCGAAATAGCAGTGGGAAAGACCAGCCGTTGGTCATCAAGCAGGGCGCGCCCACGGCGATCTCGTTTTCATAATACGTTTCGTAAGCCGGTGAATACACGGTCACATTGTCTGCTGGATGTGCCCAGATAAAGCCGTTGGTTGGCAGAGCGAAACCGGAAGCCTCGGCTGTGAGCGTGGCTGTCATCGGCTGCGAGCTTCCCGGCAACCGATACCGAAACGCCAACCCGTCGTCGTAAGCCCTGAAATCCATCTCGAGAACAAGCCCGCCTTGCCCTCGAAAGGCCAGTGTAACCTCATGTGCGCGATTGAATCGTTCGCGCCGCTTGCCGTGCGGCGTCGTGTAACGTTCCTCAATCAGTTTTGTGGCGGATGCTGTGACCGGCTGCAAATCCCGTGTGAGGTCGGCATCTGAAAGAACCAAGCCGAGGGGCGAATCATCAATCACAGTGCGGCCGTCGAGACTCGCCCGGTAATACAGCCCGAGCCCGGAAGGATAATCACGCTGGCCGCCCAGATCGCCCAAATGCACTGTGGCGATCACTTTGCCATTTGGCGAGGTGACGCTCCATTCCTGAGGTTGGGCTGAACTCTGCGCGGCAAAAGCAAGACATCCAGCAAGAAAACAACAGCAGCCCAAACGATCACATAACATGGCGTCTAATCTTGGTTTGAACATTAGCGATCTTGGCGAGTGGCAGAGTTGCTGCAGTCATGCGCAAACTGCGTCAGCTCAGCCTTTGTGACTGTCCCTGCCTTGTCGGCGGCGCCCAATTCCCCAATTTGATCCAAGTACTCAAACACCTGCTGCGCTTCTTTTTCATCAACAATGCTCAAGGCGAATCCGACGTGGACGATGACGTAATCGCCCACCTTCGCCTCGGGCACGCAAGACAGGTTGACTTCTTTGATGACACCACCGAAGCTGACTCTGGCGCTCCGGGTCAATGGATCATCACCGGTGATACTTTCGATTCTGCCTGGAACAGCTAAGCACACGGCGGAGGTGGATAAAAATCACGAGGCGCAGCCATTATCTGGCCAAGGGCAATGCCAGCGTCGTTCGGCGGAACACGCTGGTGCCAGTACGGCTTGAACCCGGCGCTGCGCAGCCGGTCGATCGTATGTTCGAGCAGGTACTTGTTCTGAAAACACCCGCCGCTAAGCACCACTTTTTCTTCGCGGACGAACTCGGCGACTCGGGTGATCCCATCGGCCAATGTGTTGTGGAACCGGGCCGCAAGCCCCCAGACAGGTATTTCGGCGCGCATATCGCTGATCAGCTTCTCGATCATCGGACCCCAGTCGAGAACCGCGTCGGCCTGTGGGTTCTTATATGCTTCGCAACTCTTGTGCGCGGGGCATGGAACAGAGTCATTGGCACTGCTGTGCGATTTGCCCCCTCGAGGTCTTGTCAGAGTGATGGGATAGGTTTCGTCTGAATCATCCTGTTCAATGATGAACTCGAGGTCCATGGCCGCCTGGCCCTCGAATCCGACCTCCTGGCGCAGACCCGTAATCGACGCCACGGCATCAAACAGCCGCCCCGCACTCGAACAATGCGGCGAGTTCAAGCCGTTCTTGAGCATGTGGCGGATGGATTTCAATTCAGCAGGCTTGAAAGCACGGACCGTTGGCATATCGGTCATCGAAAACGCGTCATCGCCGTAAAGCGCGTACAACAGCCCCAGCCCGGCACGGCGCGGTTCCTTGATCGCTTGATCGCCCCCGGGCAGTGGAAATGTTCGCAAATGCGCAACGCGTTGAAAGCTTTTCGAGGAAATCCTCAGAAACTCGCCGCCCCAAATGCTCATGTCTGTTCCCAGCCCGGTGCCGTCCCATGCGACCCCCAGAACAGGCGCCGGCAAGTCGTTCTCAGCCATGCATGCGAGCACGTGCGCGTAATGATGCTGCACACAAACAACCCGCTTGCCGGAAGCGTGAGCTACGCGGGTTGAGAAATAGTCCGGGTGTTTGTCCGCCGCCACAATTTCAGGGGTAATGTCCAGAAGACGTTGAAGGTCCGTGCCAACTTTTGTGTGCGCGTTTGCCGCCTCCAGCGTTTCGAGGTCTCCGATATGTTGGCTCAGAAACACATGATGCCCGCGAGCCAAAGCGACCGTGTTCTTGAGGTGAGCACCAAAAGCCATCATCGGCGGGAGGTTCTCGCGCAACGTTATGGGCAATGGCGCGTATCCACGCGCGCGACGCAGCACAAGCTCCCTGCCGCCAACAATGCGCACAACCGAATCGTCCACGTGCCGGACAATCGGGCGATTATGGACAAGGAAAAAGTCTGCAATACCGCCCAGCCGCTCCAGCCCTTCGCGCTCGTCGATGCAAATCGGTTCGTCTGTGAGATTGCCGCTGGTGGCCACAACCGGCTCGCCAAGCCCGGCCAGCAGCAGGTGATGAAGCGGCGTGTAAGGCAGCATTGCTCCGACGTTAGGGTTGCCAGGCGCCACAGCCCGGCAGATTCTCCGCGGACCACTCCGCGCCCGCAAAATCACTATCGGCGCTTCAGGCGAAACAAGAAGGCGTTGTTCCATTGCCGACAACTCGCACTCGGCAATCACGTCTTCAAGGGAGGGGAACATCACCGCCAAGGGTTTCTCCTCGCGCCGTTTGGCCGTTCGCAAGCGCCGGACCGCAGACTCGTCACACGCCAGGACGATCAAATGAAACCCGCCCAGCCCTTTTACCGCTGCGATTGCGCCGTTCTTGATTGCCTGTACGGCGCGTTCAAGCGCCTCCGCCTTTTCGCAAACGGGCTGACCGCGGCCGTCCCAGAATTCGATGTGCGGACCGCACACCGGGCACGCGTTTGGCTGGGCATGAAACCGACGGTTCCGCGGGTCTTCATACTCGGCCCTGCACTCGGAACACATCTCGAACGTGGACATGGACGTGTTCTGCCTGTCGTAGGGCATCGAGTGAATTATGCTGAATCTCGGACCGCAATGGGTGCAGTTCGTGAAAGGGTATCCTGCACGCCGGTTCCCCTCCTCAAAAATGTCCCGCAAGCACTCCGGACACGTCGCAATGTCCGGAAGAATCAATGCCGTTTTCTCACCTTCATCGCTGCTCGGCAAAATGGTGAAATCGGAATAACCAACAGGATCAAGCCACGTGGTTTCCAAGCTCTGAATAAAGCTGTGCGGCGGACACTCCGCCCCAATTCTAAGAAGCAGTTCGTCCAGCTTCTCCCGCGAACCTTCCGCATCGATGATGACACCCTGCGCCGTGTTGCAGACCCCGCCTGAAAGCCCAAGCTCGGTTGCCAAACGAAAAATGAACGGCCGGAATCCCACGCCCTGGACAACACCCCGAACGACCGTGCGAGCTCTCGCAGCCTGCGATTTCGGCTCGCTGGTTGTCGGTGTTCGGTTTTCCAAGATTAAACTCATTCGTTAGGAAACGGCGCGTAAAAGCCAACCAAATGCGAGTGCGCTGCGCTGAGCCGCTTGTGCAGAACTTCCGCAAGCCGCGAGGCAAGTTCATAGCCAAAACGCGGGTCCTTGTCCGCTTCGCCGCGCAGTTCGGCTGTCTCCCAGACCAGCGCGTCGGTTTCTTCAACAACCCGCGCCGTAAAATGCCATTGGTAAGGCGGAAACAGCCAGGACCAGCCGAGTGCTTCGCCGGGACCAACGGCCTGGATCGGAACTTGGCCCTGCGGCGGAACGTAAGCCTCGAGTTCAATCTTGCCCCTCAAGACCAGATAGAAATGATGCGCGCCATCGCCTTCGTGAGCTATGATGTGCCCCGGAGCAAATCGCACCCGGCGCGCCGATTTCGCGAGGATCGCAAGGTGGTCCTGATCCACGCCCCTGAAAAACGGCTGTTGCTCGATTATCCCTTGCAGGTCTTCTTGCATACGCTCCGCTACGGCCCGGTCGCGCGCGATTGACCAGCCACGGTCACACTGCGCATGCCGCGCACAGCCGTATTGTGTGCTCATATTGTCCTTGTGCAAGCCCGATCAACCGACAATTTCACAGCACGCGGCGCCCAACGCCAACTTCGGGTGACGCTCCACGACAAGCCCTCACCCCATCGTCACCGCCCACAATCTAAGGGCCGAACGCATGGCCTGTCCCAGCAATCTTTCTGCGTGTTTTGAGTATTTCGTGGTCCAACAATGTCCCCCACCGGCCCAATCATGCGCACCACGATGTCGAACGTGATACGTGATACGTGATACGTGATGCGTGATACGTGATGCGTGATACGTGATGCGTGACGCAGATCGTGCCAGGCTCATGGTGTCCAGCGTGTCACAACCCGCGCCGCTTGAATCCAGCTAGCCCGAGCCCGGATATTTCGCAACCCGGCGTAGCCGGAACCAAAGTTGCTTGGCGGGCAGTGACTCTTTACCGGCGCGCCAAGACCGGC
>JARYMD010000033.1 GCA_029907285.1 Verrucomicrobiota bacterium
AACCGCGCGACATCGCCACAATCGATGCCTTCGACAATGCCATCGCACTTGACGTGGCAATGGGCGGGTCAACAAACACCGTCCTTCACACGCTCGCAATCGCACGCGAAGCCGGCATCCAGTACGACATCGCCCGCATCGACGCCATCTCAAAACGCGTTCCTTGCCTGTGCAAGGTCTCACCGTCCTCCCCATATCACCTTCAGAACGTCCATCGCGCAGGCGGAATCCACACGATCATGGGCGAACTGAAACGCATGGGCCTGTTGCACACGTCCTGCAAAACCGTCACCGGCCTCACCATTGGCGAAAACATCGAGCAATGGGATGTCCGCTCGCCAAATTGCCTCCCTGCCGCAAAGGCTGTCCGCGTCTCCGGCGCTTCTGCTCCAGTGGTCGAGATGCCAACTCAACCAGGCAGTCCACTAATGCCCAAACCCGTCTTCTGCTTCCCTGCCGACTTTGGATCGATCGCTCTCTGGCGCATCGCAGCAGCGTGGAACGCAGGCGACATCGACGCCCTGCTGGCTGCGTTTTCTGAGGACTCAGAACTTAACGTCGGCGAAGACCACCTCGTCCGAAAATGCGATGACATGAAGGCATGGTTCGAGGACCAGATGCGCCGCGCCGCAGGCCGCGTCCGTGCCGAGTTGGCCGCGCTTGACAACCAACCCACGCTGTTGTTCTCGCAATACACAGCCGGCAAAAAAAACAGAGCATGGTTGATGACACCAACCCGGTTCCGCGCTGACCTCGTCGTTGCCGCACGACTCGAGCAGAGCAAGGAAAAGGTCAGTCTCGCACAACCCGTGGGTTTGATGCCGCATGACCCGGCGTTCATGTTCAATCCCATGGACTGCATCAGAACAAAGGAAACCGCGTATTCAGCCGACGGCGGCCTGGCAGTCCTTTACGGCCAGCTCGCCCCCGAAGGAAGCGTCGTCAAAACCGCCGGCATCAGCGCGGAATTCAAAAAGAACTGTGGCGCTAATTTCGTGTTTGAAGGACCATGCGTGGTCTTCGAAAGCCAGGAGGAAGCCTGCGAAGGCATCCTCGCCGGCAAGGTCAAACCCGGCGACGTGGTCATAATCCGCAATGAAGGCCCCCGGGGCGGGCCCGGAATGCAGGAAATGCTTTCGCCGACAAGCTACATCGTCGGAATGGGATTGGGCGACAAAGTCGCGCTGATCACCGACGGCCGTTTCAGCGGCGGCACCGCCGGCGCGTGCATCGGCCACGTCTCCCCGGAAGCCGCCGAAGGCGGTCCCATCGGCCTTCTGAAGCCAGGAGACCGCGTCCGGATAGATTTTCCAAACCGGCGCATTGACATCTGCGTTCCCGAAGCAGAACTGCAAGCGCGAAGAAAAACATGGCAGCCACTCAAACGGCCCCTCACAGGCTGGCTGGCGCGCTATCAGAAAATGGTGACTAATGCAAGCCAGGGCGCCGTGCTCGCAAGTGACTAGCCCATGGCAGATGCCTGTCCCATGCTTTGTCATATCAACACGCACTAACAAATCACCTATGGACCCGTTGTTACGAATTCTCAGAGATAACGCGAATGTTACTCCGGAACAGCTCGCAGCCCAGTTGAACCTCACAAAAGACGAGGTCGTCGCAAAAATCAAGGCTTATGAAGCCGAAAACGTCATCCTAGGTTATCGCACCGTCCTCAATGAGGAAAAGCTCGGCGTCTATAATGTCCGGGCCGTCATTGAAGTGAAAATCACACCCGAACGCGAGGGCGGATTCGATCGCATCGCCGAGCGCGTAGCGAAATACCGCGAAGTGCGTTCTTGTTACTTGATGTCAGGTGCATATGACCTCTTGGTCGAGGTCGAAGGCGAAAGCCTGCGTGATGTGGCGATGTTCGTAAGCGAAAAGCTGGCTACCATCCAGGGCGTGCTGAGCACGGCAACCCATTTCCTGCTCAAACCTTACAAGGAACAGGGCGTCTTGATGACCCCCGACCGCCACGAGGAACATTTGCCGGTAACACCCTGATATTCTGGCCAAGCTCTGCGTAAACGCGGTACTCTAACTGCGCCCGGTCGCCCTGCACTTGCGGCGACGCCACACCTGCGGCCGCCAGAGTCCCGCGTTTACGCGGAAATGAGAAAGCTGTCTGCCACAGCTCTAGCGCGCCAATGAAGGTTATCGAGCCAACCCCAGAAGACCGTGAAGATGACGACTGCGTTCACCTGCCGCGCATCGCATTTGCTTTTGACAGGAAATCGTTTGGCCGTTTGAGAGAGCTTATCAACAGGCTGAACTGCCTCTAACTCAGCGCGGCGCAGCCGCAACCGAACGCTCCGCCCGGGACAACTGCGCCAGCCCGCAAATCTCATCGGGCTGAAGGCAAGGGTCTTGGATGGTCCGATGATTTGCTATGGCTGCGCGAATCTTCCAAGACAGCAGTCCTGAAATGCAATGTCACAGGATGAGCGTGCCAGCGCTGTTCACGGGCGGTCTTATTGAATAACCCGCAAATAACGGCCCATCCAGTACGGCAGGAGAAACTCGTCCCCTGCAAGCTCGCGCTGCCCGCCGTCGCCCCCGTCCAGTTCGAACGGGTTGCCGTTCCATCTCATGACGGGCCGTTCGTCCGCAGGAAGAAGTTGCCCGGTCGCTTGCCGGCGAAAGTTGGCCGGGAGACGGACCAAATCTCTTCTATGGGAGTTCTCGATTGTCCAACTGGTCAGGTCCAATGGGAACGTCTGCAAGGTCCAAATTGCGCCCTCGACATCGAAGAAAGGCGCGCCAGTTGTTGAATAGATGAAATTCCAAAGCGGATTCCTTTCGACCTTTTCGATCTCCCAATGGTCGCGTATCGCGGCGATGTAACGACGGCGCAAATCGTCGTTGAAAGCGTAGCGAACCAAGACCCAGTACGTCACAAAAGCCAGCTCGTCGTCCGAATGGTTCCATTCATCGCCCATTGTGATGCCCTGGAAACTGAAATTCGGAGTAAACCTGATGTTTGCCATGCTACTGGTTATGTTCTCGAGATAGCCGCGCCGTTCCAGCAACTCGAACGCGCGTGCCCGGTACTCGGGCTTTTGCGTCAGGTACCATGCGAACTGCAGAAAGGCTATTATCTCCGTGCTGTTCAATCTCCGATCGAAAATCGTGGGTGGAAAATGATTGACGTACTCCGGGTTCCACCTGCCCCACAACGTAGGCCGGCCGTCTGCGTCCACAAGGTAAAGGTTATGCCGCAGAATATGGGTCATGATCCTGTCGTATGCATTTGCAATGCGCTGACGTTCGGCCGGGGTCCGGGCAGCGGTCTCGTAAAGAACCGCATACCCGAAAGTGTGGCCGGTGATCTCATCGCTGCTCGTTGTCCCTTTCCATTCCCAACCTTTTTCTGGTGATGCATGCCAGCGTTCAGGGTCTGAAAACTTGAATCCAGTCCGCTCGAAGGTCCGTGAAGGAAACCCGTCAAGGCCGTTTATTGTCTGCAACCTTTCAAGTGCCTCGAATGTTTCCCATGCGTTTGCGCGCGCTTCTTCGTCGCCGGTGACAGCGTAACGAAACGCCTGGCTGGCCATGTAGTAACTGCTCCACGTGCCGTCGTTGTCGGTGTCAATCATCTCGCCGCTTGTTGGATCGCCGGGACGAGCCAGTCGCAGCTCCGAGCAAAAACCGTATCTGATGTGGCGCCGGCGGATTTTTCGGTCATAGTGCGCCGCTTTCTCCGCCAGAGTCGTGGGCCGATACTCAATTCTGTTAAGCCCGCCCGGCGTCAGCACAAACACGCCGCCGTCTCTCGACACCGCGAGGTCCAGCACACGGTCATCGTTAAGCCAGCGTTTTGACGCATAATAACGGAACAGCTTCGGACCGGTTTGGAGAACCAGACCGCGCGTTGTCCCAAACCACAATCCGTCTGTCACCGGCGCGAACGCCGTGATTTCGACCCACGGCAACTTGTCCTGAAGCGGCAGCGAAACAACGCCGTTCTGCAAGTTCACCGCGTAGTAACCGCGTTTCGTTCCAACCAACATTTCGCCCGGACGAAAACCAAGGGCTGTGATGTCGCGTCCGGTGTGGAAAGTCTCGATTCTTTGCCCGGCAACCCGATAGACAGTGTCATTTGCCAGAACGTAGAATCGATCCCCCCACACATAGAGCTGCTCGTTGGTCCGGCTGACGGCAAACGGCAGAAGCGTCATCTGTGTGCCACGCAAGATGGCAAGGTTGGTCAGACCGGCAAGAAGTGTCGTCCCATCCGGCATGAGTGCTGCCTGCCTGTAAACACCGGCAGGCAGTTCAACAAGGGGTTTGCCCGCTGATTCATTCGACAACAACCGGTCCTCAAAGAGATAGTACAAACGACCGGCGCGAAGGGCGATGTCCAAGGCCCTCTTTCCAGCCAACGGACGATAGCTCTTGTCTATCGCCACGCGCGTGTCGAAGTTCCTCGCAATGCCGCGATCGGTCAAAATGTACACCACCCCATCCCGATCAAGGCACATCTTCTGGAATGTGGCGCCTTCGAGTTCAGCCTCGGTTGTGAACCGGACCGTGACCGGCTGACGAAACGGCATGTCAGGCACCGGACCTGCCGCTGAACCTTCTGCTGCCATCATCAGTCCCGTCACACAGACTATCAGGTCAAATGTTGCCAGTCGCATACGCCGGTCAGATAATCCGCCACCTTGTGCCGCCAAATCAAGTCTGCGGCGCTGGTTCCCGCTCGCATCAACGTTCGCGCACGGAGCGCGGCCGTCCCCGGCCGCAAAACATCTAATTATTTCATTTGTCTCGGACATGGACATGAGCAATTCTATCGCCCAACAATCAGCATGCTGGTAGTTTGCGATCTCAGATGCACCGAGTACCATCGGCCCGGTCACCCCGAACGGCCCGAGCGCATAACCCGTGCTGAAGCCCACCTCCGCGCACAAACCTGTCTGAAAATCGAATGGACTGAACCGGCACAAGTCTCCAAGGAACAATTGCTCCGCGCTCATTCGGAGCAGCATTTGGCCCGTCTCGACGAACCGTCCGATTTCGATTATGACACGCCCTTCCTCCCCAATATCAAAGCCCACGCAATCAGAAGCGTGGGCGGCGCTTTGCGTGCCCTCGACGCAGCACTCGCAGGCAAACCAGCGTTCAGTTTGATGCGGCCGCCCGGCCACCATGCGACCGTCGAACGCGCGATGGGGTTTTGCTATCTCAACTCGGTGGCTGTCGCAGTGCTCGAGGCCATGTCCAGAGGAATCAAGAAGGTGGCCGTGTTCGATTTTGACGTTCACCATGGCAACGGCACAGAAGACATTCTTGTAGATGTGCACAACTGCGCGTATTTCTCCGTTCATCAATACCCGGCCTATCCAGGCACTGGGACAAGTTCCTACTCGAACGTGCACAACTATCCCGTCCCCCCATACGCTCCGCGCGACATCTACCGCGGCGCATTAGCCGCGGCTCTTGATGATCTCAAACATTCCCAGCCGAGCCTCATAGGCGTCTCAGCCGGATTCGACCCCTACCGTGGCGATCCGTTGAGCGCTGCAGCCCTCGAAAAAGAGGATTTTCGCTGGCTCGGCGAATCGCTCCGGGCGTTCGGCGTGCCTGTCTTCACCATTCTCGAGGGCGGCTACAGCGAGGATTTGCCCGACTTGATCCTTGCTTATCTGTCAGGTCTGGCGGGCCAATGACCGCGCCGGCGTCGATTCCGACCTGAAGGTCATGAACGAAAAACGCGAGGCCGACTCTCGGGTTTTCATGTTGTTGCACGCCGGTTGCGGAGTGCTCTGCGTGCTTGGAAGTCTTGCTCTGGGTTGGCGGCCGGAATGGGAACTGTATTGGGGCTGGGCCAGAAAACCACTTGCTGCAATCGGCCTGATCATTCTGCTTTCCGGCATCCTGATCCGTAGAACACATGCGGCCAGGATAACGTCGCCCGTCTGCATCGCATGGTCGAGTCTTGTAATCGCGCTGGCGATCGGAGAAGCCGCTTTCAGGATTGCACGGTACGATTTTCGGCAGCAAGAAGTTCGTTGGCGCTCCTGCCCGCCCTATTATAGGCAACCAATGCTCCCGTCAGGGAAGGTCTTCTTTCGTCGAGCCGGCCCGGAACAATGGAGCGGTCCAGTCATAAAAACATACCTTGAGTTTGCAGGGTGCGATCCAACCCCTTATGCGTCGGAAGAACCCATCACGGTCAAATACGACCGTTTTGGTTTCCGCAACGAAATCGAATTGCGTGACTGGGAAGTTGCCGTTGCCGGCGATTCATTCACCGAGTTGGGGCACCTCCCTTACCACCAATTGTTCACTACCATGCTCGCCCGCCGATTGAATCTGCGCGTGCTGAACCTCGGCGTCGGAAACACGGGACCCCTGACCCAGCTCAGTTACCTCGAAGATTTCTCGAAAGCACCAAGCCTCAAACATGTCGTCATCGTCTTCTTCGAGGGAAACGACATCGGCGATTTGAACAGAGAATATTTGGCGCTGCTGGACTTCGAAGCCACAGGCAAACGGCCCCTCCGACAGTTCAGCAAACAAACCTCAATGCTTCGTGCGCTCGGCGAACAGATTCGAAGGATTCGATACCCGGTCGTTCCCTCAGGCCCGCCAGTCGATGCCGTTTTCATGGGAAGGACCGGGGGCGTGCAGGTGACACTTGGACTGCTTCCGCCCACCCAAGCAGAACTGTCCAAATTGACCCGTGACGCGCTTCAACGGTTTGCCCGCGACTATGCCGAGTTCGCCCGCAAAACCGGCGTGCGACCGTGGCTCGTGTACATGCCCTGCAAAGCCAGCGTGTTGGCCGGTCAAATGCAGCCGAGCAACCAGGCCCCAGACAGTGTCCGCACTTTCACATCGACAGACCTCCCCTCCCTTGTGGCTGAACTGTGCGCAAAGCATGGGATCAGGTTTGTGGACCTTACACCATCGTTGCGACAGGAAACCCGTCGAAGCGGAGAGCTGCTTTTCAATGCGCTCTACGACACTCATCTAAACGCCCGCGGATCTGCCTTCGTCGCTGAAGAGCTTGCAAAACAACTCGATTTCCCCGGTGACAACCCCGCCGCGGAGCCGCGACGTGATTGAACTCCGAGCCTGGCACACTATCGCCTCATGCAAGAAACAAACCCGGCAACGGCCGCATGCCGAAGACAGATATTGTGTCTGTCACCATATACTAACGGCCCCCAGCGTCGCATCGCCGTATGTGCCGGACAACCGATCGCTGTTAGAGTTCCGCGTTTACGCGGAACCAGGAGAACTCCAGAAACAACGAGCCTGTCACTCTATTCCACAACCTGAAGAATGTGTGAAAAGCGCGTCGCAGGCAGGCTATATCACTATGTCGAAAGCTCCTTGATATTCGTGAAGATTTGAAACAAAGTGTCGATGTGGCGTGTTAGGATTTGATGAAGCCGGATGCTGAGCGGTACTGATTCCCGACTTGGCCAACGTGAGGTCTTTGCGGACTTTGGTTGTGAGAGCGCTGTGAATGAAACGAAAACCTATGCCAGTGCTATCGAGATTCTACGGGATTGTGGTGCGCATGCTGTTCGCTCCATTATTGGGCGCGCACTTTCATGCGCTGTATGGCGAAGACGAATTGATGGTTTCCATGGACCCCGGTGCAATCATACAGGACGAGGCGCCCGCCCGTGTCCGATACATGGTGCTCGAGTGGGCAACCCGTCATCAAAACGAACTCATGGAAGCATGGGACCGTTGTCGGTCAGGACTCAAACCCCAACCCATTGCACCGCTTCCATGATTTGAGCATGAAAACCACGAACAATGAAAATGCTGATGATATTTCTGCTTTGGTGCTTGCTGTTGGCATTGTGCTGGCCATTGGCGTTGATCGCATTGATTGCGTACCCGGTGGTCTGGGTGTTGCTGATTCCATTCCGCTTGGTTGGGATTACCGTGCATGCAGGTCTTGCGCTGGTGAAAGCGATACTCTTCCTGCCGGCACGCGTCCTCGGATACCGGGGCTGAGACTCTTGCAACCCTGTTCGCGCCTAATCTGTGGAGAACTCTCTTTGTGAGACGTTCCTCATAGCGAGGCGCGGAAGGAACAGAGACCGGCGAAAACCGCCTGCGCCTTGTGGCATCGCGTTTTCTTTGATGTGAAAGCCGGTTTAACCGCGGAAATAAAGGTAGGCAGCCAAAATGCACACAAGTACAAAGGCCGAGGCTGCCACGTCCCGCCAATCCCAACTGGCGCGCGTGCGAGTCCGGTCTTCTTCAGTGGTGGTACCGTAGGTCAGGCTCTTGATGCGCTGGTAATCCGGCTCAGCCGTCAGATGGCTGACAACCACCATCACAGCCGCGGACACAACCGTGATCAGAATGCTGAAATACTGGAAATTGATGTTGTTGACGATCCAAAACAGCGACCCATGCGCGTATTGGAATTCCTTTGAAAACATCGGCGGAGTGTCAACAAGCATCCGGAAAACGCCAAGAACAAACCCGGTTACAAGCGCCCAAAACGCGCCCTTGGCGTTCAGTCGTTTCCAGAAAACCCCAAAGAAGAACACCACGAAAATCGGCGGCGCAAGATAGCTCTGCACTTCTTGCAGATATCGATAAAGACTTGAAGCCCCCTTCACAACGGGTATCCACGCCAAAGCCACGCCTACCATCACGGCCGTCCAGATGCGGCCCGTTCGAACAATCTCGTGCTGTGAAGCTTTCGGCCGCAGCTTGCCGTAAATATCCACCGTCAACAACGTCGATGACGCGTTGAAGACGCCGGCCAGTGAGCTCATCAGAGCCGACAACAGGCTCGCCACCACTATTCCTCGAAGCCCAGCCGGCAACAGATGCTGCACCAGGTTTGGAAACGCCTGTTGTGCCAATTCCGGTACAACCGTTGTCCCGTCAGGTCCGATCATCGGCGCAAGAGCCGGCACCTTGCCGCTTTTCGCCAGCGCATAGCAGATCATTCCCGGAATAATAAAAATGTACACCGGCGACAGCTTCAATACCGCGGCAAAGATGCTTCCGCGGCGTGCAACTGCCTCATTTGGCGCGCCAAGCGCGCGCTGGACAATGTACTGGTCGGTGCACCAGTACCATAGGCCTATGACAGGCGCGCAAATGGCCATGCCAAGCCAAGGGAAATTCTTGTTAAAGTACCATGCCTGGCGAATCACTCTCCCGGATGCGTCGGTGACAAGCTCGGGCGACCATGTGCTCTCGACGCCCGGCGGCACCATCGGTTTCCACAGGTTGAACATGTCAGACCCACAGATGGCCTTCAGCTCGCCCCAACCGCCCAGCTTGATCAACCCGTACACTGTCAGAGCCGCCGACCCCAGCACCAGCACAACCACTTGGACCGCATCATTGTAAGCCACGGCACGCATCCCACCCATCAGCGTGTACAAGCCCGTAAGAACAATTACCAGCACCGACCCAATCCAAAAGCTGTCGATCAACGTGTCGCCAATCCGAATCTGCATGTCTGGCAACAGAGCCGCAAACACAACGCCACCGGCAAAAATCCCAACCGCCATTTTCGATACGACGAACGTAATCAACGAAACCACCGACAACGCATACCGCGAATTTGCGGAAAACCGCTGCTCAAGAAACTCCGGCATCGTGAACACCATCGACCGCGCATAAAATGGAACAAACACCCACGCCAACACCAGCAAACACCATGCGTGCAACTCGTAATGCGCCATCGCAACACCGTCCTTCGCACCCGATCCGGCAAGCCCGACAACGTGTTCAGAACCAATATTCGATGCAAAAATGGACGCCCCAATCACCCACCAGCTAAGGTTTCTGCCCGCAAGGAAGTAATCCGCAGCGGTGTCTTTCCCCCGCTTAACCACCCACCATGCCACCCCGAGCAAAATCCCAAAGTACAGCGCTATCATCAGCCAGTCCAAACTGGTCAATACCGAATGCGTAAGCACACCAGCAAATAATGGAGTCATGTTGGTCGTTCCTCCGTTTCATTTCGTTCTACCATCTTGGAAAACTTACCTGATAATCGCAGATTATCGGCACGTTCGAGACTTTTGCTGTCACACTGTTCAGCCACTGATTCCAACCGCATCTCACCAGCGGGCGGCGAAGGCGCCCCGGCCAGCGCGGCACGACGCAGCGGTATCCCCGCAGCCAGCTCAGTTGCCCCGAGCGGAGCGTTCGCTTGCGGCTGTTCCGCGCTGAGATTCGATGCTGTCGGCATGGGATTTTATGGTTTTCCAACCGGTTTCTGACCGTAATAAGCTCCCGGCCCATGTTTCCGGGAGAAGTGTTTCTCAAGTAGCGCCCCGGGTATCTCGCCCGCCGACGGTCTCACACGCAGCGTTTCCGAAGCCAAACGCGCGATCAGTTCAAGCGCAATCGCATGCTGAACCGCGTCATGCGCCGTTTTGCCCCATGTGAACGGACCGTGGCCCGCCACAAGCACGCCCGGCACCAGTTCAGCGTCAAGACGTGTAAACCTCTCAACAATAACATGCCCAGTGGCGACTTCGTAATCGGATTTGATCTCTTTGCGTTTGAGCAATCTTGTAACTGGCACCGGCCCGGGGAAAAAATCCGCATGCGTCGTCCCATATACAGGGATTTCCCGGCGCGCCTGCGCCCATGCAGTTGCGTGAACACTGTGTGTGTGCGCAATCCCACCAATCCCCGTAAACGCCCGGTACAACACAAGGTGCGTGGGTGTGTCTGAACTCGGCCGAAGATCGCCCTCGACAAGTTCGCCGGTTTCGACCGACACAACGCTCATGTGATGCGGCTTCAGGCAAGAGTAATCAACGCCGGATGGCTTGATCACAACCAAGCCTCGTTCACGGTTAATCCCGCTCACATTCCCAAATGTTTGCGAAACAAGACCAGCGGTGACCAAATCAAGGTTCGCCTGCCAGACTGCAGCCCTGAGCCGCTCGATAGCGTTGTCCTTCATGATTTCGCGCTTCGCTTGCTTCGAAGCCGTGCCCGCGCTTGCCTAAACCGCCGATCGGCAAAACGCCTCGTTTCAAGGCCCGAAAGCATGACAAAACCTCGCGTGTCCCCGAAACGCGCGATCTCTTCCAAGACCTGACACGTTCTTTCCACAACAGTGATGGGTTCGTCCTCTGATCACTTTCTAACCCTGGCGCGGATATCCAACAGCTTCTTCATAACGTCGTACAGATTCCCTTGCCATGCCGGCGTGCCGAATGCGTCGTGCAACTTGCGGTAAAGAGGGTAAATCTCCGCATACACCTGATGCGCACTTGGATTTGGCTTGTACACACGCGGCTTCAGCCCGGTCATTTTCGCCTGCGCAGCTTCGCAGCTCGGATAATCACCCCCAACCACCGCGCCAGCAATCGCAGCTCCAAGCGCACAGGTTTGAGCCGACCTCGACACTTTCATCGGACGTCCCGTCACGTCGGCATAAATCTGCATGACCAGCGGGTTCTTCTCTGCAATCCCGCCGCAATTCACTATCTGCTCGACCTTGACGCCGTATTCCTCGAAACGATTGATAATGGTAAGCGCACCAAACGCCGTCGCTTCGATGAGAGCGCGATAAATCTCACCGGGCGTCGTGTACAGAGTCTGTCCGAGCAAAAGCCCCGTCAACCGCTGGTCCACAAGAATCGTCCGATTGCCATTGTTCCAATCCAATGCCAGCAACCCGGATTCGCCAGGCTTCAGCCGCGCTGCTTCAGCCGTCAGGTTCTCATGAGACCCTGCTTTCTTCCCGCCGGGCTGCAAATAGTTGACAAACCAATTGAAGATATCCCCCACAGCAGATTGACCCGCCTCAAGCCCATAATAACCCGGCAAAATGCTCCCCGGCACAATCCCGCACAGCCCGGGAATGTCTGCCAGATTGTCCTCGAGCGGCACAACCATCATGTCGCAAGTGCTCGTGCCAATGATCTTGACCAGCGTGCCCGGCCGGATGCCGCTCCCCACCCCGCCAAGATGCGCATCGAAAGCGCCCACCGCCACTGGTATGCCCGCCACCAGTCCGGTGCGTTTCGCCCATTCTTCGGTCAGCCCGCCAACCGCCTTGTTTATTGTAAATGCCTTCGCCGCCAAACGCGCGCGCAGTTTCCCGAGCCGCGGGTCAAGCTCACTCAAGAACTCTGCGTCCGGGTAACCGCCCCAGTCGTCATTATACATCGCCTTGTGGCCGGCAGCGCAAACGCCCACAGTGAGCTTGTCCGGCGCCTCTGTGCCAGTGAGCATCGCTGGCACCCAATCCGCACACTCGACCCACGTGTAAGCTGCATCGAACACCTTCGGAGCCGTCCTTGCACAATGAAGTATCTTGCTGAAAAACCACTCGCTCGAGTAAGTGCCGCCGCACTTGGCGAGGTAATGCGGACGCTTCTCCCTTGCCAGCGCAGTGATTTCGGCTGCCTCAGCAACGCCAGTGTGATCTTTCCAGAGCCATGCCATCGCAGCCGGATTGTTTGAAAATGCCTTTTGGAACGCCAAAGGACGTCCGTTCTTGTCCACAGGTATTGGCGTGCTGCCGGTCGTATCGACGCCAATTCCGATGACCTGGTCGGCTTTGAACCCCTTCACGTTCCTGGCCGCGTCCCGCAACGCTTGCCGTATTGTCACTTCGGCGCCCTTGGCGTAGTCAGCAGGATGTTGCCGCGCAAGGTTTGGGTCACGGCCCAAAATGACCCCTTGCTCTCCATGTTCGTAAGTCCAAACTGCAGTCGCCACTTCCCGACCGTCAGCAACATCCACGATCAATGTCCGAACCGAGTTCGTTCCAAAATCCAGTCCAATGGTATAACGAGCTTTCATGTTGCGTTCCCATCCCGAGGGTTTGATCTGTTGCAATGCCGCGCCAGCCTCATTTGCCGGGTCACAAGTTTTTCCGGCGTATTAGCCATGGATGCGTTCGATTTGGCAAGCCGAAAACCTGGCCGGTAGAGGTGCGGCAGCCTTCGCCCGCATCAACACGATGACCAATCTTACGCCAGTTTCGATGACACAAATCCGGCGCCCGAACATTCACCGGCCGGGTGCGGCGAAGAATCGCCGCGCTCCTGCCCGCGCTCCTCTGGCAGTTGCGCCATGCCGAACCGCCAGTGATCCAACATGCATGGAGCCGGGCAAGGGTGACTGCCCAGTTGTGCCCCCGCCCGACCCCGCATTGCAGGTGCCGAATCGGCGTGGTTAACCGTGTCTTTATTGCCCGTCAGTGTCTTGTCGATGCCATGGTGCAATCAGCCTCCGACTTGCCGGTCGCAAATCCACGTGTGCGCAAGGTCAACAACCTTGGCCAGCGCCAATAGATCATCGCGACCGAAGGTCTCGGCGTTCTTCCACTGATCGCCGTCCTTGTAGCTGCGCGAGACTGTCACATTGTACCAGGTGGCATCGCCGGATCGGTTTTCCCATATTGCCGCCTTTACGGTGCCAATCCGCACCGAATGCACGGGTTTGTTGTTTTGCATTTGGGGTTTCCCTTGCGGGGGTTGTCTGTTCGTGTTCATCATCATCCTCCTTGTTGGTTTAAGCGCCGATTGCTCAGCGCCTTGCATACAGGTTGGCGCACCAACCGCCTCAACGGTCGAACGCGCCAACAGCACAGAAAATACTCAATTCCTGGCCACGGTCAAATGCGTCTCATCCGGCCGATCCGGCCAATCATCCAATGCCAGCCCGAGAATGATGCTTGAGTCCGGGCCAACGACCGGGTAGCTTCAATCCAAATGTGCGTGAGCATTCTCGATCCGGTGGCTCATTTGTGAGAGGACGAGCCTCAGACCAGAGTTAGTTTGCCAATCGAAAGTGAAAAGGCGACCAGAGTCAAACCCATGACACCAACCATCGAAGAAATGCGGGCGCTGCTGGTGCGGCAATGGCAACAGCGGGAAGATGACCGACGCTGGCTGTCTCAGGAGATTCATTCAACCCTTGCCCAAGACCTGACCGTATTGTCCATGGAGCTGTCATTGCTCGAGCGGCGGATGAGCGTTCTGGCCGGAAAACTGGACAACTCCGACCTCGAAACCATGCGGACGAAACTGGGCGAATTGTCGGCTCTTGTCCGCAAAACGGTTGAATGGACTCGATGGGTCAAGAATCGGCTCCGGCCAAAGGTGTTGGACGAGTTCGGATTGCCAGCGGCGGTAAAATGGCGAGGCGAGGAGTTCGAGCGCGAAACAGGAATTATTTGCATGGTGCTGGTTGAACCTGAAACAATTGAAATTCCACCGGCACTGGGCACCGATTGTTTCCGCATTGTAGAAGAGCTTTTCGGCCATGCCTCACAGGTTGGGAACGTCAAACATGTTGAAGTTCGCCTGGTTGCCCGGGGCAACAACCTCATGATCGAGTTTAAATACGACGGGTCTGATGTCTGCGGCGACGCGTCGGGCTTGCGGAATTCACTGTGGGTGGCCGAAATATCGGAGCGAGCGGCCTTCTGGGGCGGCGCCGTTGCACTCGGTCGAACGCAAGGACATGGTACAACGGTGACAGTTACGATGCCAATTGGCAAGGTCGCCGCCGCGCGAGCCAGTTCCGGCGCCTGACCAAACTTATGTTGCGGATTCTCGTAGTCGATGATCACGCTCTCATCCGGCGGGGATTGCTCCAAGTAATACGCGAGGGCTGGAACGATGCGGTCGTTGGCGAAGCCCGAAACGCCTCCGAAGCTCTCGCGCAAATCTATGCCAAGAACTGGGACGTTGTTGTGGCGGACATCACCATGCCCGGCAGAAGCGGTCTTGATCTTGTACGCGAGGTCAAGGCGGCAAAACCGAAGCTGCCCGTCGTCATTCTAAGCGTGCATGCCGAAGAGGAATTGGGCGTGCGCGCCATCAAAGCCGGCGCCGCCGGTTACGTCTCCAAAGAAAGCGCTCCAGACCAGTTGGTTGAGGCAATACGAAAGGTGCTCGCCGGCGGTCGATATATCGGGCCAAAACTGGCCGAGAAAATCGCACAATACTTCGGGACCGACACCGAAAGGCCGTTGCATGAAACGCTGTCGGACCGCGAGTATGAGGTGCTATGCATGATCGGCGAGGGCAAAACGCCCACAGAGATTGCCAAAGCCCTTTCGCTGAGCGTCAAAACCGTCAGCACCTACAGGTCGCGAATCATGTCCAAGATGAAATTGAAAACCACCCCTGAGCTGATCCGCTACGCCATCCAACACGGCATCGTCAGATGACTGAAAACCGCCGGTCATCACTCGCGCACCTCAGAATGCTCTCACCTAACCCGGCAAACCGGACACCTCAGAATCGTCCCCGCCCTGAAGCGGCGGAGTCCGTGAATGCCAGTCAGGACAAATAGTCAGCCCTCAGTGCTCCGTCGTCGGTCGTCCATCGGCGAATTTAACAGTAGTTTCCGGGATGTTCGCACTGATCAACCTCGACCCCATCTTTCTGCCACCCATTTTTCTGCCAGAAGTATTTCTGCCCCAAATTTTTCTGCGGTGATATGACTGCGGGACCGCGAATTGCCTACGCCCGCCGATTCCAGCGTCTCCTGATTTCAGCTTCAGCCGCTGCAGCAGAAGCAAATTCTTCGTCCCTGTCAGTTGAAATCATCGCCCCACACCGCGGACACACAACCCTTGCGTAATGCCGCGCGCGCCCGCGGAGATCAATATTGGTGCCTTTGTCGGACCGCGGGTGCGAGCCGCAAAACGGACAGGGAAGCATATCCCCAAGCGCGAAATCCAGGTCTTCATGCGCCAATTGCGGGCGCACAAGTTTTACAAGCCCCGAAGTCAGACGGCCCACAAGCCGCAACTGCGACTTGCGTGACTCGGTCTGTTTCAGCGCGTCTGCCACCAACGACAGCACAGCTTTCTTGTCAAATGGCTTTGTGAGAAAGCCAAGCGCGCCTCCTCCGATTGCCTGCTTCCGCAACTCTTCATCATCCCGCGCAGTAATGAAGATTATCGGTACTTCACGGTTTTCGTTGCGCAGATGCTGCTGAAGTTGCAAACCGTCCATTTCCGGCATTTGCAGGTCCAAAATCAACACCGACGGGTCGCGGTCTCCAAATGCTTTTAAGAACTCGCCTGCGCTGGTAAACACCCGGACCTCCGCCGGGAGCGACCGCAGAATCCGCCGCAGAGCTCTCCCCACCGACTCGTTGTCGTCAACAATTGCAATGACCTTGGCAGGAGTCATCTGTACCGAGCATGCACAGGCAGCGTCATGTCGAAAGTGGCGCCGCGATCGCGGTTGTTCACAGCCCAAATGCGCCCGCCATGGGCTTGGACTATGGACCGGCAGATGGCAAGCCCCATTCCCATCCCGTCGGGTTTCGTGGAGTAAAATGATTGGAAAATGCTCTCAGATTTCCCGGCCGGCAACCCAACACCAGTGTCAGAAACTGAAACCTGAATCTCATCGGCTCTGGCCATTCCAATCCGAATCGTGAGCTTCCGCTCGCTCAAAGGCGTGTCTTTCATGGCGTCGAGCCCATTAACCATGAGGTTCATCAACACTTGCTGAAGCTGGACGCGGTCACCACTAACTTCCGGCAGATCGGGAGCAGAATCAATCTGAATTGACACTCCATTCATAGCGGCTCGTTCCCTGATCAAAGGAACTACTTCGTCCAGCAGTTTCCTGATATCCAAAGGCTGTTTGGCGCTCGAGCCCTTGGCCAGCAGCGCTCGCATTCTTGTTATGACCTCTGCGGCACGATTGATGTCCGCTATCATGTCCCCAAGTATGTCCCGCAACTCGCCCACATCGAGCACCCCCAGCCCAAGAAGATCAATGGCAGCCTCGGCATTTGTCTTGAGCGCTGAAAGTGGCTGGCGCAGTTCGTGGGCAATGGCCGCAGCCAGTTCACCCATCAAGCTCACTCGCCCGTACCGGTACAGGTCATGGTGCAATCTCTGAACCTCAAGTTCAGCCTGCTTCCGCTTGGTTATGTCCACATGCGTTACAACCGCACCCCCTTCCAAACGCTTGAGAGGCGTCACAAACAGCGCTGACCACTGGTCAGAATCACCCCCATGCCCGTGGTACTCGAGAGAAAATTCCTTCTGTTCGCCTCTCAGAACCGCGCCAATCCCAGACAGGGCGGCTTCCGCTGAAGTGTCACCAGTCTCAGCAGCACGTCGGCATACCTCAAGGTAGTTGGCTCCGACACCAGCCTTCTTCAACTCCAAACCGCTGCTTTCAACAGCGCGTTGCCACGATTCATTCACGGCAACAATAGTGCCGCCTCGATCAAGCACCGCCATCCGCCCGGGCAAGGAATTGAACACCGCATCAATAAACGCTCTGTTTGCCCTCAGTTCGAGTTCTACCCGCTCGCGCTCGACAATCTCCTGCTCGAGCTTCGTATTGGACAAGAGCAAATCGCGCGTCCGCTCTTTAACGCGTTCCTCCAGTTCGTCATAGGCGCGGCGCAGCGCCTGCTCCGATCGCAGTCGCTCAGAAATGTCGCGCGCAACCAGTTGAATCATCGGCTGCCCGTCCAGCTTGATCATCGCCACGCTGATCTCCACCGGAACGCAAGTCCCATCCAGCCTGACCACCGCGCTGGTGGTCGGCGACGGCCTGGCATTCTCTCCGTTGCCTTCTCTCGAATTCTTCTCGAGCGCAATGTTGACCGACGCAACAAGATGATCGTCCAGCCTTCTGCCAATCAGGTCCGAGGGTGATTCTGCCCCCATCAGCTTGAGCCCGGCTGGATTCGAAAACACAAACTCCTCCCCGGACAACACGTAAATCGCGTCCGGAGAAAGCTGCACGAGGCTTCGAAACCGCTCTTCAGATTCGCGCAGTGCCGCCTGCGTGCGCTGATGAATTCGCTGTTCCTGCGCCTCCCTTGCCGCCCGAAGAACAGCCGACGGCAGCCGCTTCAGATTCGACTTCAGAATGTAGTCAAACGCGCCGTTTTTCAGAGTATCAACCGCAATTTCTTCCCCCATCCGCCCGGAAACCACAATGACCGGGATGTCCGGTCTCTTCTCGTGAATGGCTGCAATCGCCGCCACACCGTCGTACCCGGGAATGCAGTAGTCAACAACCGCCACATCCGGCCCAAAAGAATCCAGCGCCGCAACCAGTTCATGCTCGGTTGCCACATGCCGCCCTTCAAAATGAACACCCCCTTTTTCAAGTTCATGCCACATCAGCTCGGCATCCACTTCGGAATCGTCCAAAAGCAGAATCCGAAGCGGCCCAACCCGAGCGGGCTCTGCGACAACAGACTCTCCGGGAATTGAAACGCAAGATTGGCATCGGCCGCCTG
>JARYMD010000340.1 GCA_029907285.1 Verrucomicrobiota bacterium
CCGTGAGCGAAACCGAAAAAAGGTCACTGTGGTGTGAGCAGCTCTACGAGAATCGAGCCGCCGCTCTCATTCTCTACGGGCGTGCCCTTGGCCTCACTCACCCGGAAGCCGAGGATGTACTTCATGACACTTTCGTTGCCATGATGGGCCTCGAAACACCCCCCGCAGACCCTGAACAGTTCGCAGTCCGCGCTTATCGGAATCGCGCAATCAATCACCGCCGCAGTTTCTGGCGAAGGCTCAAACGCGAGAACGCAGCAGTGCTTTGGTTCGACCAATCCGACAATCAATCCGAAGCCGAGCTGCTCGCAGTGAATGCTCTGGCGGCTCTGCCCCCAAACCAACGCGAGGTCGTAGTGCTCAAAATCTGGCACGAACTGACCTTCGAGGCCATCGCCACAATAACCAATACCTCGCCAAACACAGCAGCAGCCCGGTATAGATACGGCATCGAAAAGATTCGAAAGGCAATCTCACGCACATCACAGGAAACAACCCATGAACAACCACATCCAATTGGAACAGTGGCTCCGTTCCTTGAAACTGCACGGCCCATCCCCGGAGCTTAAACGCCGTCTGTTCGATCAAGGATTGACCAAGCCCAAACCCCTGCCCAAAAAGGCCGCAACACAACCACAGCTCGCTTCGTGGATCGCCGCCGCAGCCGCATGCGCCCTCGTAGTCACAGGACTGTCACGCCCAACAACCTCAGAAGTCCTTTTCTTGAATCCTGCGGGACACACGCGTTCTCTCGCCACCGCCGCCTTCAGCAACCAGTTTTACGCAGCGTACCTCCCCGGCACTCACAGTCTCTGGAACCCATCGCTGCCCACAAAATTGAAGTGGACAAACAACGAAATCCCGCCATCAAGCAAATCTTTTGGTGTGCACAACAAAACAAATTTCTCGCGCCAATAGCAAATGAGCACGGCAAAATCAACCGCTTCACCTGCACGGCGTTCCGACGCGCCCTCACCATCCGCAACCGCGCCTGCCAATGCCACAACCGCCCTGTTCCGCGGAGTCGATTGGGCGGCGTTCTTGATCTCAACTGTCGTCACACTCGCAGCGTACCTTTACACGCTTGCGCCTGACCTCACTCTAGAAGACTGCGGTGAGCTCGCTGTTGCCTCCTACTACGCAGGAGTGCCCCATGCACCAGGATACCCCGTCTGGACGATCTATTCATGGCTGTTCACCGTTCTGTTGCCATTTTCAAACATCGCATGGCGCGTGGCAGTCTCTTCAGCCGTCGCCGCCGCGTTGTCAAATGGCATCCTTGCCCTGATCGTGTCGCGCGGCAGCAGCATGATCCTCGATGGCATTGAGCAACTCAAAGGCCTCGAACCACGCCGCGAAAACGCATTGTGCCTTGTCTCGGGCGTCGTTGCTGCGATGTTGATTGGCTTCAACGGCTTCATGTGGAGCCAGGCTGTAATCGTCGAGGTTTACACTTTGAGCGTTCTGTCTCTGATGGGTGTATTGGTCTGCCTTCTCCACTGGGTCTATTTTCCCCAAAAACGCCGCTATCTCTACATAGCCGGATTCCTGTTCGGCATTTGTTTCAACAACCATCAGACCCTGATCGTCGCCGCCATCGGCCTCGAAGTCGCAATCGCATTCGCAAAACCCGAATTGGGCAGAGACGCTTTCCTTGTAAATACCATCCTCTACCTGACGGCGCTTGTCATGAAGTCCTCGGGAATACTGACAACTTTCGATCAGAACATGCCGCTTTTCGTGATCTTCAACATAGTCGGCCTCGGTTCCCTTGCAGCGCTTGTCTATCTCATCTACAAGACCGGCGGTCTCCTCTCAGAATGGAAAACTGTCCTCATCACAATGATCGCATGGCTCGCCGGCGTCTCGTTCTACCTCTACATGCCAATTGCGTCAGCCACAAACCCGCCAATGAATTGGGCATACCCGCGCACGTTCGACGGCTTCATACACGCCTTCACCAGAGGCCAGTACGAAAGAACCAACCCAACCAACATCCTCGGCGACCCGCTCCGGTTCATACTCCAGCTCAAGATGTACTTCGAAGGCGCAATCGACGAGTTCCATTTCGCCTATCTCTTGCTTGCGCTGGTGCCGTTCTTCTTTCTGGCAAAAATGCAGAAACGCGAACGCGCATGGATCATCGGCAACGCCGCCATTTACGCCTGCCTGGCTTTCCTCCTGCTCATCCTCCTTAACCCCAACACCGACCGCCAAAGCCGCGACCTGACAAAGGTGTTCTTCACCGCATCACACGTCACCATAGCCATGTTCGTCGGATACGGCCTTGCGCTTGTTGGCGCCTCTTTGATCCTCTATTACCAGGAATCGCGCATCTTCGCACTCTACGGGTCGGCTGTCGCCGCCGCAGTGGCCCTCTACGCGCTGGCGTCAAAAATCCAAAGCGTATATGGCGACCCCGCATCCAATCTTTCCGGATTCCGCCTCTTCTACCACGGACTAACCACCGCCATCAAACAAGCCCACTTCTTCACCCCGCCAATCTATTCCATATACGCAGCAGTCTTCGTCCTTGCATGGGCACTGCTGGCTCTCCTGGCCATCCTTCTGCTCAGGCAACGTTTGCCCCCGATTCTCATCCTCGCAGCTTACGCTGTCATACCTGTCTCCCACCTCGGCGCGCACTGGGCCGAAAATGAACAACGCAACCACCGGTTCGGTTTCTGGTTCGGTCACGACATGTTCACCCCTCCGTTCGGCATTTACCCGGAAATGACCTACAACGCCGTATTGTTCGGTGGCACTGACCCCGGCCGCTTCTGCCCCACTTACATGATCTTTTGCGAGAGTTTCATCAAGCCATTCCAACGGTTTGACCCGGCCTTCGACAGGCGTGACGTGTATATAATCACACAAAACGCCCTCGCTGATGCCACCTACCTCAACTACATCCGCGCTCACTACAGCCGCAGCACCCAAATAGACCCCCCGTTCTTCCGCGACTTCATCCTCTTCCTCCAAAACATCGCCATGGGCAAAAAGGAAGCTGAAAACCGCGCCAACGGCAGGCTTTACCGAATGAATTCTTTCGCAAAAACCATCGGCAGCCTAACCAACGTCGTCGCCCCACTCGATAACCTCATCATGAGCTTCGGAAAAAGAGTCGAAGACAGACGCCGCCGGCAGGGCGTTTACCCGCCAAAAGAGATCGCCACACCCACACCCGAAGATTCACAGCAGTGCTTCGGAGAGTACATTTCCGATGCACAGCGCCGGCTCCTCCACGATACCCAGTTCCCAAATGAACCAAAACAAATCCGACCCGGTGAAATCGTCAATTTCACCCCCGACGGCCGCGTCCAGGTCGCCGGCCAGGTCGCCGTCATGGCAATCAATGGACTCCTCACCAAGGTCATCTTCGACAAGAACCCAACCAACGAGTTCTTCGTCGAGGAAAGTTTCCCCCTTGACTGGATGTATCCCTACCTCACTCCTTATGGCATCATAATGAAAATCAACCGCAACCCCGTCCCCGAAATCACAGAGGAAATGGTAAGAAAAGATCATGAGTTCTGGACGAAATACTCCGAGCGCCTCTGCGGGAATTGGATAACCTACGACACTCCGATCAAAGAGGTCTGCGCTTTCGCAGATAGAGTGTATCGCAAAGGCGATCTCACCGGTTACACAGGCGATCCCAAGTTCGTCCGCGATAACGACGCCCAAAAAGCCTTTTCAAAGCTCCGCAACTCAATCGCCGGCCTCTATGCATGGCGAATCAATGCCGCCAAAACCCAGGAGGAACGCAACCGCCTCATCCGCGAAGCCGATTTCGCATTCAAACAGGCATTCGCATTCTGCCCCTACAGCCCCGAAACCGTCACCAGATACGCCACCCTCCTCGTCACCATTGGCCGCACAGAAGATGCATTGTTGATCGCCCAAACCTCCCAGCGCCTCGACGAGGAAAGCCCCATAGCACAAAGTATCATCGACCAAATCCGTGCAATAAAGGATAATACAATCGCTCTCGCCCAGCTCAAATCACAGCTCGCCGACCTCGAACGCCAATACCACACCAACACAAATAATATCCAGGCCGCTTTCAACCTCGTAAGCGCCCACCTCCAACTCCAGCAGACAAATCAAGCATTCCAAATCCTCGACGAAATCATGCTCCGCCCTTCTGCCGACCCCGGCACGCTGCTGTCCGTCGCCAACGCCTACGTCCAAATCGGCCAGTACGCCCGTGCCGAACCCGCATTGCTCCGGCTCGCCGCCCTGGTCCCGGACAGCCCCGAAATCTGGTACGACCTCGCAGGCGCACAAACCGCCCTCGGAAAAACCAACGATGCCCTCCGTTCCCTCAGCATGGCGCTGGCCCTCAATCAACGACGCCTCACCTCCGATCCAAAGGCCTCCAACCTCCAGATTCTCGCCGCTTCCGACCCGCGATTCCTCCCCCTCCACCCCCTCCCAGAATTCCAAAACCTCCTCCGAGGCTCAAAGGCTCCCGTCCCGCCATAGACCCGGCGCTGGCTGACAGACTCCAAGCGCGCACTTCCGGAGTTCCGGACTTCCGGAGTTCCGGACTTCCGGAGTTCCGGAGCAGCAGCGCCCTTTGTAGTATTCACCACCGTCCCTGTTCAACGAGTTCTCTTCTTCATAACGACAGTCCCACTGCACACCTTCATTCCCTGGCCGCCAGTAAGGCGTCACCACGGTGCGGCCTTTGGGACCGAGTCGGTATCAATGAACCAGGTTCGCTTTGGGCGTTGAGTGTAGCGGTCAACACTGCAGCGTTAAGCAACCAAATGACAGACACACTATGTCCCCGGGCAGTTCACACCCAGCCCCGGAGGGGCAGCATCTTTGTAGCCAGCC
>JARYMD010000341.1 GCA_029907285.1 Verrucomicrobiota bacterium
TTCAGTATAACAATGCAGCCCGGCGTAGCCGGAACCAAAGTTGACCACCGCCTTCGGCTCAGCTAATTTTCCGCCATGCGCGCAAAGCCGTGCTCATCGCGACGCCGAACAATCACGCAGACCCGTTGGATTCCACGCCGTCAATCCAAACCCGGTTTCATATCCCCCACCCCGCTGTGAAGCCATACAAGCAATGAAAAGCCAATCCGATACGTTGGCAGAGGTCCGACTCGATAAATGGCTCTGGGCAACACGGGTGTTCAAAACCAGATCGCAAGCCGCATCCGCATGCAACGCCGGCCACGTCAAACTCGCCGGCCAAAACCTCAAACCCGCACACAAGGTCCGAATCGGGGAGGTTTTCACCGTCAAAATCGGAGAACTCACACGAACAGTGCGCGCCGTTGGACTGCTGACCCAGCGGGTCGGCGCAAAGGTCCTTTCGCAGTATCTCGAAGACCTCACACCCCCTGCCGAATACGCCCGGGCGCGCGAACTGAATCGCCAGCCAACAATCCACCGCCCAAAAGGCCGCGGGCGCCCCACCAAAAAAGAAAGACGGCTCCTCCAACTCATGGGTTTCATTCCGCCTCCGGATTGAAAGAAAGCCCGGCCGCCATGGCTCGCACCACATTTGCATTATGCTTCCAACTGCGGTTGCTTTGAGACAGATTCACATTACAATTCAATTTGTGCGCCATAACTCGATCATCTCAAGCAGCACCCGCCGCCGACCAGAGAAATTGATACCGCCGTCTGCAAACCGGGCAGGTCTTGGGACATTGGCCTGCCTGCTCGCCGCAATGTTCTTTGCAAGCACGTGTGGCATCTCAGCCACAACCAACTTCTTTGCCTGGAACGCGACAAACAACACAGTGGACGCCGAAATCGAAGGCTGGCCCCTGCAGAAAGTCCTTGAACACGTCGCCGCCCAAACACGATGGCAAATCATGGTCGAACCCGGCACAAGCCGCTCCGTCACTGCAAAGTTCAAGAATCTCAAGCCCGGCGAAGCACTCAGAAAGCTCCTCGGCGATCTGAGCTTCGTAATGCTGCCATCGACAAACGGACCAACCCGCCTCTACGTGTTCAGAACATCGGTCCAAACTGCAACAAACCTGATCGCCGCTCCGCCACCTCCAGCGGACGTCCCACAGTTGATCCCGGACGAACTTATTGTCCGACTCAAATCAGATGCAACAAACTCCCTAGACGAATTCGCAAGCCGGTACGGCGGCAAAGTCATAGGACGCATGGACGACTTGCGCGTTTACCGATTGAAGTTTCAAGACGAGAACTCAGCAAAAGCCGCCCGCCAGGCCATGGCAAGGGATGACAGCATCGGCGCCATCGAATCCAACTATGCCACACCCCGCCCGGGCCAGCCCAACAGTTTGACCGGGCTGGACGCAATTCCAGCCCTCACGCTCCGCCCGGCACAAACCGGCAATCAGGTCGTGGTCGCTCTCCTCGACACAGCGGTACAACCAGATGGGGCAGCACTCGCCGGCTTCTTGTTGCCCCAAGTCTCGGTTTCAGGCCCAAGCCAGCTCCCTGCCGACATGCCATCGCACGGTTCAAGCATGGCGAAAACCATTCTTTACAGCCTCGCCCGAGTTTCCAGCGAAACCGCTGAAACCCCTGTCCGAATTCTTCCCGTGGACATCTATGGTCCCAATGAAGCAACCACCACCTTCGACATCGCCAATGGAATCATCACAGCCGTCAACAAAGGCGCTTCGATCATAAACCTCAGCCTCGGCGGCACAGGCGACAGCCCGCTCATCCACAGTTTGATCAGGTCAGCACGCGATCAGGGCGTGCTCTTCATCGCGGCCGCCGGCAACGAGCCTACACTTGCCCCAACATACCCGGCAGCATACCCCGAAGTCGTCGCCGTAACCGCTCTGAGCGCAACGGGAGAAATAGCGCCTTACGCGAACAGAGGCGGCTTCGTGGACGTTGCTGCCCCCGGCCTCAGCTTGGTTCCTTATGCCGGCCAATTGTACATGGTCACCGGCACATCGACTGCCACCGCTCATGTGTCGGCTTTGGCTGCCGCATTGATGGCCAACGCCACAAAAGACCCGGCAATCGTCGAAGCCCTCATCCGCCAAAACCTGGCAGTACCCCCTCTAACCCCCAGACCTTAACCCGGAAACCCCATCGGATCACAACTGAGAGTTCTAACCCGGAAACCTCACCGGCCAGCCCTCGGATTCACCCATTCCTGCAATCCGGTGAGATTTCCGGCCAAACGCCCAACTCTAACAGCGATCGGTTCTCCCACGGGCACGGCGATGTTGCGCCCGCGGCGCGTCAGCGCCCAGGATATGCACCCAAACGAGGCTCAGCTAAACAGAGTGTCCGGGTTTGCCGTCGCAGGCAGGTTCCTGCCGCCGGCATAGAAACGCTCGAATCCGCCGTTGCGCCATCGCCGCAGCCTGTAAAGCGTGGCAAACTTGAAATCAGGCGCTGCCCCGCCCTGTCCACCTACAAGCTCACCACCGCGCCGCACATTGTCCTGCATCCACGCCGGCAGCAGAATGTGATACGGATTGCGCTGAACTTCCCCGACGTGAAACGAAATCCCGGCAATCAGGTCGGCCAAATCCTTTTCTGTCAACTCGACCACCAGGTTCGGGTCTGTCATCTGACCCCAATACTCGGTCTCAACCGTCCAACACTCGAATGTTGATCCGAGCTGCTGCAATGCATCCGCCACAAGAAAATGCACGCCTTCGTGGGTGCTGTTCCAATCCTTGTCGTGAGGAAAGAAAACCACGCTCGGCTTGTGCTGTGTCATCAAGCCTGCGATTATCTGGACCATCGAAGCCCAGCCTGAAGCGTCTTCAACCCGCCGCCGCGGACTGACCTTCTCCAAACCGGTCGGTGTTGTCTGCACCAGCTCAAATCCGAGATAACGGCACGCCTCACGCAGCTCGGCAAGACGCGGCCCTTGTCGTTCCTTCTTGCTCCCGAGAGTAACGGCAACATTTATCACCCGCATTCGCGCCTCGCGCAGCAAACGCAACGCAAGCCCGCCTACAATGCACTCGTCATCGGGATGAGGCGAAAAAACCATTGCAACACGAGCGCCGCTGGGGACCGGTGGATGCACCGGCATTTCAATGCCGCCAAGTGGCAACGTTCTACCTTCCCGCACCAAGCGGGCGAAGCTTGCTACATATTCGAGATAGGGATTCATGGTGTAACCACTCCAATCATTTCAACACTGGCAAACTGGCCGCCGCAACCGCTTGTCCATGCCGCCTTTCGGTCTCACCCGGCATGTGCAGAGTAATACTCTCGTGCAGCTTGGGGAATTCTTCCTGCAATACACGGCGTGCTTCCCCGAGTATCACCTCGCCGCCGGGGCCGGACGTGACCCTGCCAAGCAGCAGCAGATGCCTGAACTCGTAAAAATCAGCAAAGTGAGCCAGAGTGTATCCCAGGAAGGTTCCGATGGTCTCGTATATCGCTTTCGCCCTGTCATCGCCCTTCCTCATCAAATCCTGCACATGCTTCAACACTGCGGGCAAAGGCATGTCAGGTGGAACGTCAATGCCGGCGGCCGGCGCCAGCCTGCCCACGCACTGCTGGGAAAAGTACTTGCATCCGCATCCGTAATCACCCGACCACTCATCCACGGGAGCGTTCTGTGCGTAGTCAACAGGGACAAATGCAAGTTCGTTCAGCCACGTCGTGATGTTCCCTTCCGGCGTCACATACCCGCCGGCCGTGCTCGTTCCCAGTGCAAGGCCAAGCACCGCATTTTCACCAAGCGCCATTGACCCCGCAAGCGCAGTCACTTCACCGTCGTTCACCACCTCAAGAGGCACATTGTTCCAAGCCCGCTTGATCTCGAAAAACAGGTCTTTGACACGCTTGTCAAACAGGTCCTTAGGCACACCCCGGAACAACGACGCCACTTTGACCCTGTTGTTGACGTACACACCGGCAGCGCTTCCACCGATTGCGTCCACGCGCGGCAAATGCCGGGCGGCCTTCCGAAGCGAGTCCATTATTCCATCATAGTGATACTGCGGGTCAGATTGTGTCACCGGGTCCCACGGCGTCTCATCGCTGAAAACCGCTTTCCCATCAATCACCGCCGCAACTTTCCGGTCGCTCCCCCCAAGATCGAACCCTATTCTGCAGCCATCAAGATGCCTCCCCAAAGGCTGAGTAACCGAGTGCGCCGGCGGAAGGGCCTCTTCCCTGCAATACCCCACTTCGAACGGGCGCTCGTAAATCCTGTCGCCCATCATGTAAGCGTCAAACTTGCCCGTGCTGTCTTTGATGTAATGCTCCGCAAGCGCCCTCGCCAATTCAGGCGGCCCGGCAAAATGAATCCGAAAACCGCCGCGGGACCACAGCAGAAACTTCACGTACCGCTCGATGTAGAAAAGGTTCAACTCGGAATCTGGGTGACCGGACGGCAAAACCGCGGTCGAAAACCTGAATACAGACCCATCAGCCTGCTCAAGTGCAATCTCGACTTTCTCCGGTTTCCCGCTCTTCTCAATCAGGTCGTGAAACCTGCGGTTCACAACAACCGCGGGTCTGAACCCGGGTTCCAGTTTCGGCAAAATGCGCGGCGCTATCAGCAACGAATTCAGTCTAGACATAAAACGCAGCAGATTCTGAACAAAGGCAGTTCCGAAATCCAAGCATTAATCGCATGGCAGCCCCAGACATCATGATCTCGAAGAAAATGACATGAACCCACCTTCGAACTGTTCATTGGCCAGCCTGTACAACCG
>JARYMD010000342.1 GCA_029907285.1 Verrucomicrobiota bacterium
GGGAGGGCGCCTTCCGGACGGCGCCGGCGCAGTCGTTGCATTTCCGGGCAGTGCAAGCCCTGGCTCGACAAACTACGTGATTTCATGGTCCGGCCCCGTGTTGAATGAAATCCTGGTCCGCAACAGGCGCGGCGTGGTATCGCCGTGGGGGGATTACGCGGGGTACATTGAACTGTTCAATCCTGCGGAGAGCGAGGTTGACCTGACCGGGTTTTCCTTGGCTGCTTCTGCCAGTTCATCGGAACGCTGGTTCTTCCCGCAAGGCAGCGTCATGCAACCGGGCGGTTACCTCTGCGTTTGGTGCAGTGGCGCGAAACCGCCCGGTGCGAATGGGCCGCAGGTTCTAAACACCGGGTTCGAATTGAATGCTCGAAAGGGTGAAATCGGGCTTTTTGATCGAGCTGGGCGGCTTGTTGACGCTGTGAGGTACGGCTTCCAAGTGGCGGACATGCCGATTGGGCGGAGCGGCGGAAACTGGCAGTTAATGGCCGGTCCAAGCCCGGGCGCTGACAACGGCGTGCCGGCTCAACTCGGTGCCATAACCGCGCTCAGAATCAACGAATGGATGGCTGCTGGAGATGACGACAGCGATTGGTTTGAAGTTTACAACACTGCAGGTTTCCCGATCGAACTGAGCGGACTGTTCCTGACCGATGATCCTTCGATCGCGGGCCGGACAAAGTCGCGCATTGCCGCTCTCAGTTTCGTTGGACCGCATGACTGGGTTTGTTTCGTTGCGGATGCGAATCCTTCCGCCGGCCCGGACCACGTCCACTTCAGCCTCGACAGGCTGGGCGAAACCATTCGCATTTACGGACCGGATTTGACGCTTATTGACTCGGTCGATTTCGGGCTTCAGGCGAAGGGCGTTTCGGAGGGCAGGCTGATAAACGGTGCTGAGAGATTTGCAAGTTTTCCCGGGACACCCTCCCCGGGCGCTTCGAACTACCTGCCGCTGCCGGAGGTCGTCATCAATGAGGTTTTGTCCAATCCGGATGAGCCTTTCGAGGACGCAATCGAGCTTTACAACCCGACGGAACTGCCGGTGAACATTGGTGGTTGGTACTTGAGCAACAGCGCCAACGACCCGATGAGGTATCGGATACCAGACGGGACTCTGATCCCGCCTCACGGCTACTGCGTGTTTTACCAGTGCCAGTTCGGGCCGGCCATTGGCGATGATGATCAGCCGCCGAAGTTCACCCTGAACGGTGTGCACGGCGATTCAGTGTATCTATCCGAGACTGATGCGGGCGGGAACCTGACAGGGCGGCGTGCCGCGGTGACATTTGGCGCGTCTGCAAAAGGCGTTTCTTTTGGCCGATACACGACGAGTGTTGGTGTGGATTTCGTTTCGCTGCGCCACCCAACTTTCGGCGCAGACAATGCAACAACTGTCGAGCAATTCCGCACAGGCAACGGCGCAGAGAACGCCAGCCCATTGGTCGGCCCGATAATCATCAGCGAGATAATGTATCACTCGCCTGCGGACTCGAGCATTGCAGACGCCGCTGTTTATGAGTTCATCGAGCTGCACAATATCGCATCTACAAACGTTCCGCTGTACGACCTCGCGCGTCCAACGAGCGTGTGGAGAATCGCCACAGCGGTTCGTTTTGATTTTCCTGCAGGCACTGTGATGGCACCGGGAGCTCGCGTCGTGGTTGTTCCATTCGACCCGGTTGCTGACGTGAACGCTCTTGCCCGGTTCAAAGCGCGATACGGCAGTGCCCCAACCACCATATTCGGACCCTACATTGGCAAGCTGGACAACGCGGGTGACGTTATCGAGTTGTTGCGGCCTGACAGTGCGGTGCAACCGCCGGCGCCTGACGGTGGTTTCGTGCCGTACGTGTTGGTTGATCGTGTTTGTTATGACGACGCTTTGCCGTGGCCGACGGCTGCTGACGGTGGCGGCGCTTCGCTCCAGCGAGTTGAGCCCGGGGATTACGGAAACGATCCCCTCAATTGGAAAGCTGAGGCGCCCACGCCCGGACGCCCGAACAATTCCGCCAGCGACTTGCCGCCGGTGATCGTTAACCAGCCTGAGAACATTACGGTGGCCACAGGTGAACGCGCTGAATTCAGCGTGGTTGCGGATGGCACGCCGCCGCTTCGATTTCAATGGTATTGTGGTGACAACCCTGTTTCAGGGGGAACAAACGAAGCGCTCGTGATCGAACACACAGCGCCCAGCCACGCTGGCGAGTACAAAGTTGAAGTGTCGAACCAGTTCGGTTCGATTCTGAGCGCGCCTGCGATTCTGACTGTAATTGAGCCGCCGGTGATTGTCGCCGGACCTCAAGACTTGACGGTTAACCTTGGTGATTCTGCCGAGTTTGTTGTTCAAGCCGAAGGCACGAAACCGTTGTTCTATCAGTGGCAACACAACGGAGTCGATCTGCCCGGGAAAACCAACGCTGTTATCAGCATTGCCGCAGTGAGTCTGGCGGATTCGGGCATTTTCAAGGTGATTGTGAGGAATTCGATCGGCACTGCAACGGCCGAGGCTCTGCTCGGTGTCCGAGTTCCTCCAGTGATAACGGAACAGCCGCAGGGCGGTTATGCGCCGGTTCAAGGCTCGTTTGCATTTGAGGTTTCTGTCACCGGGGACGCGCCGTTGACGTATCAATGGCTGTTCAATGGAAATCAGCTTCCAGGGCGCAACGGCCCCACGCTCACGCTGAATAACCTGACGGACTCAGATGCAGGTGAGTATTCGGTTCTGGTAAGCAATCCTGCGGGCAGTGTGCTGAGCGAGCCGGCTGTGCTGATCATCGTCAACCCGCCTCTTCTCTTGGGGCCAACCATCAATCAGGAGGGTGAATTCGTGGTGGTTCTTTCGGGGCCGACAAATCACGTCTATGCTCTTGAAAGCACAACGAATCTTGTTGACTGGGCCGAAGTGGCGAGGGTTTTTAATGACAGCGGCCAGATGGCGGTCATGGACCCATCGGCTCCCCATCCTGTTGGCCGGTACTACCGGGTGCGATTGACTGAATGAGTCAGGATTGAGCATCACGTGTCCGGCCATGACTTTGTCGCGGCCGTCGCCGTCCAAATCGATCGGCACCGGCTGGTCGGGGGTGAGGAAACTGCCGGGGTTGCGTGCGGTCCAGAGTTGTTTGCCCGAGCGGTTCCCCCGCTAATCCTCGAGGTACCAGAACGAATGAACGACCTGCCTGCGGCTGTCGATTTCCCATAATTTCTTGAATGAGACGCGTTCGACATGGCCGTCGAGCAGCGTCACGTTTGCGCCCTGGTTATGGACGGTTGGGCGCCCGTAATTAAACGGTGTGTCCCGGTACTGCGGCATTGTATCGACGAGCCCGTCACGGTTCATGTCCAGTGTGAATCTGTAGTTTGGTTCGACCGGTGAGTACACATAGTGCGTGATTGTGTCCATGAACATCATGGCGTCGGATGGTCTTCGGATGCGCGACACTTGGAGCGGTGGATTGACATCTCCGTAGTAGAACGGGCCGCTGAGTGGCTCGCCAAACGCTCCGAAATGCGCGCCGATCCAGCAGTTCCAGTTCGTCGATGGCTGTGTCCAGCGAGAGAACGGCACCGGACCAACGCTGCCACCGGGACAACGGCGGACTTCGTCGTAGAATATCTGGGTCGCGGTGAATATCTTTCCCGTTTCCATTTGCTTGGCGACATACGGTGCGAGTTTTGCGTGCCAAAAAGCCTTGGTGTAATCGGAGGACAAATCGCCGAACAACGGCAGCCGGTCTTTGAAATCGTCGAGGTACATGATCGTGGCGATTCCCCAATTACGCATGTTTGATGCGCATCTGATGGTTTGGCCTTTGGCTTTTGCCTTGCTGAGCGCGGGCAGGAGCATTGCAGCCAGTATCGCGATTATGGCAATGACAACCAGTAGTTCTATCAGTGTAAACGACGCGCTCGGATGCTTTCTTCCGGCTGATCTGCGGTGCATGATTGTTTCGAGCGTCGCGGTGTTTGCGGCTGCAGCGGTCATGGGATTTTGGTTGGTTTGAAGTGAACTCTGAGAGTATCTCGCATGACTTCGGACCTTGCCTGTTACACTGGCAACGACACTCCCCATCGTAAAGCGGAGCGACCAGCGGGTCAATGAGTTAGCCCGGAAATTTCACCGCCTGACCGGCCCGGGACACCCAAAGCTTCATTCCGGCGAGGTTTCCGGGTCAGCGCGGGCGTTTTTCAAACAGCACACGCCAATCGCTCAACAAACGCGTTAACGAGAATATGACGAAAGCCTGGTCCGTGATAATTCGGAAACCGCCCCAACAGCAAAACACCGATGGAATAACCTGAGTGAAAACAATTGCGCGGACTGCTGCAGCGCCCGGTTTCCCGGTGCTCAACGCAGATGATGTTGCGAAACAGGCGATCGTGATCAGGTCCGCCCAAAAGATGCCGATCTGGCCCGGTCCGAGAATGAGGCCCAATGAATCGGTCATTGTCACTCCGCCGGTGTGATGCGCAAAGAACACAATCCAACCTGCGATGGAGATGATCGCATGCACTGTCACGGGCGCGATCCAAAGGCGCAGCGTTTCTCTGAACAGGGCTGAAAGAATGTTTGCCTGGGTCAGAGGTGTGGTTGCGATTGTTTCCCAGAACTTTTCGTGCGTGATTGCGGCGGCGTCATGGGCTATTTGCGAGGCGAGGCCGATGCGGATGCCGATCCCGAGCAACGCAGCAACTGCCAATCCGGCACTGCCAACTATTTCGATCGGCCAGTCCCAGAACATTGTG
>JARYMD010000343.1 GCA_029907285.1 Verrucomicrobiota bacterium
AACGATCCTTACTTCAAAAACGGCACGCAATGGCTACATTTCTGATGCAGTGGGATGCATCGAGTTTGCAAGACAGCACGCCGCGCGTGTTCTCAATCTGAGCTGGGGAAACAGTGAATTCTCCGCTGCACTCTCGAATGCGCTTGCTGCTGCGCGGGCGGACGGGATCGCAGTCGTAGCCGCCGCCGGCAACAACGCAGCCAATCTGGACCTTCTTCCGTACTACCCGGCCAGTCTGGTCATGGACAACATCGTGGCGGTCGGCGCCTCCACGCGAACAGACGAGCCGTGGATTCTCTCCAACTACGGCAACGCCACTGTGCACCTGTTCGCGCCTGGCGCGGCCATTTGCTCGACATCGCAAAGCAACGACACCGCTTATCAAACGCGCGACGGCACATCAATGGCGGCTGCATGCGTGGCCGGCACGCTCGCATTGATGCGGCAGCGCTGGCCCGACGCACCGGTCGATGCGTTGCGCGCAAGGCTGCTGTTATCTGCAGATGCGAAAAGCACTTTAACGGGCAGATGCGTCTCCGGAGGCCGGTTGAATCTTAGAAAGGCGATCGACCAACCGGCCGTTGCCATGGCATGGAGCAATCAACTGACTCAAATCACGGCGTTCGGTGTGCCGGGCCACAGTTACGTGGTCGCCGCCAGCACCAACTTGAACGGCTGGGCTCCTCTCTGCGTTTGCCGCGCAGAACCCAACGGTTGCTGGTTTTTCACCGACTTTGAATCCACCAACTTCCCGGCACGATTCTATCGCGCTGAGCCAGGGCCATAACCCGGGAATCTCACCGGAGTAAAGGCATGAGTGAATCCAAGGGGGCGGGCGGTGAGATTTCCGGGTTGAGTGTGTTTGGCTGGCGATCGGCCAAGATTTCCGGGTTAGCGAACCATAGATTCCATTGTGAGCCGGAAAAACGCATTGCCCGTAGTGGGCGCGTCCACAAACGCTGTCACGGTCTCCCCGGTGCCGGTAAAGGACTCGCGGGTGCACGGCTCGCCTTCTGAGAGAGCATGCGGCACGTCGGTCCATGCTCCGGACCGGAGCTCCGGAGCGCGTTGCATCCGATACCGGAAGCCCGGGGTCGTGCTGAATGTCATCCCAAGTCGAGAGGAAACGAACGTCTGAACGGCAGTAAACGTGGGCCGTGGCGCCGTTGGCGCCAGCACCAGCACAAGTTCAGAGTCGATGGCGTAGCTTGCGGCCACTTGGATGGTGTGGGCATCAATGATCTCGTATAAGATTCCCTGCCACAAAGGCCAAGGCTGCCACGGCACTGTAGCCAATCGGTAGAGCATCGCCCCGACCGGTATTGGGTCGGCAAAGGTGATCAGGACCTTTTCTTGCGCGGACGGAGCGAGCATCTTCATTCGCAGCCGGACGCCGAGAGCCCGCGTCCAATCCACCAGCTCCGGCGCGTCTTCGAACGAATAGGCGGCTTGGTCGCAGCTCGGGCAGTTGGTGAGTGAGAAGCTCTCGAGTTCGATGCCTGGCCCACGGACAGCGGCACCGGCCACATAATTGTGTGTGAAGAGCGATCCCCTCGGCTTCGCGGTCATCCACAGCCGCCAAGCGCACCACCCAGGTGCCGCTGTTGGTGTAGCTGTGGCTGACAATCGCGCCTGCGGCAGTCTGGCCGTCCCCGAAATCCCATTCGTGCAACGCCACGGTCCCGTCGCGGTCGCTCGAAGCGCTGCCGTCGAAGGTCAGTGTCTCACCAATGGGGGCGCCGTTGGTGCTGGCCTGGATTCGAGCCACTGGCGGGTGGTTGGTGGCAAGTTTGAACAACCAAGATGAGCCCCGCATCGGGTCGCCCGCCCGCTCGCCGCATCGGCCCAAGACAACATAACTGCCATCGGCCAGTGCAAGCACTTTCAATCCGCTCTCATCGACGTTGGTCACGCCAACGGTCTGGGCCCATCGGATTCGACCTTTGGCATCGGTCGCCCGTATGGCCACGTCCAGATAACCAAAAAAACTCTTTCCATCTTCACATGCGCCCACCACAACGTAACCGCCGTCGGGAGTCGCGGCGGCCCCGAGCCCGTACGACCGAGTCGTCAGGGACACGCCGGGCCAGAAGTTCGTCCAGAGGGGGTTACCCGTTGCGCTCAGCTTGACAAGACACGATCGAGTGCGGTACTCCCTCGCGGCACACTGCATTGTGGCGGTGCCGGCGACCACAAAACCGCCGTCGCTCACAGCCGCCACCCAGCGACCGCCGTATTCCATGTAATCGGGGCCGCTTGGCAGGGAAGTCATCCATTCCATGCTTTGGTTGGTGCGAACCTTGGTGACCAGAATCGAACTCTTCCCAGTACTCGTCCCTGAACCGCAGGCGACCACGTACCCACTGGCGTCGGGCGAGGGTATGACCCAACAGGCGCGGTAGTACTTCCAGGTCAAGGGTAGGGTCCAGCTCTCCAGCTCGTGGCCTTCGGCATCGGTCCGCACCAGCCAGGGCCGTATGGGATCCCCATACACGTGCTCCCAAGTATAGCCACCCAGGAGGTAGCCCCCGTCCGGCAGCGGCGTCAAGCAATAGAAAACATCCGTGTTGTCGGGAGACGGAGAATAGCCGTTTGCCCACTCGAGGTCGCCTGTTTCGTTGACCTTCAGCAACCACCCATCGTCTCGAGTGTTGTAGCACCACCTTTTCCCTGCAACCAAGTAACCCGCCGAGGGGGCGCGAATCACCGCGTAAGCGGCTTCGCCGCCACCGGGGCAGGTCTGGTCTTCATAGCTCTTGTCCCAAACAGCCCGGCCACGGCTGTCGGTCTTGAGCAGACACAGATCGTCATTGTTCTCCCGCGCGTCGTAGATTGCCCCTGCCAACAAAAAGCCACCGTCCCGGGCTTCCGTGATCGCGTAAATTTTATTGCCCGGGAGCCTCTCCCATTGGACCGCCAACTGGATGATCTCGACGGTCTGGGTGGCGGATCGGGCCAGTCCGTCGCTGCTGGTCACCGTCAAGCATACCGGATAGTTCGTGGGCGTTTGAAAGGTGTGGCGGACCACCGCCCCCGAGGCCGTTTGGCCATCGCCGAAATCCCATGAGTAGTCAATGATGCTGCCGCCCGGCGCGCTCGAAGCCGATGCATCAAAAGTGATTTCCTGCCCGATGAAGGCTGGACTGGCGGGGCTGCAAGTGAACTGCGGGACCGGCACGGCGAGATTGCCGCGGAGCTTGAACAACCACATCTTGCCCAGCGCCTCGCCGGCCACCAGAAAGTAATTCCCGGGCATGCAAACCACTGAATAGGCCGCCGCGTTGTTGGTGCCGCCAAGTCGGAGTTCCCACCGCACGTCGCCTGCAGAGGAGAGGCGGACGATCATCGCGTCGGTTGCACTTGAATCGCCGGTCTTCTCAGCTTCGCCGGCCAGAACAAAATCGCCGCCCGGCGCAGTTGTAAAGCAGTGCCCGACTTCGTCTTTTTCGGGCAACCCGAAGGTGCGCGTCCACTCGACAGTACCACCCGCGCTGACCTTGGTCAGAACGATGTCCTTGCTCGGTGCGACCCCTTGACCAGGGACATAGCGCTCAGATTGTTTTTGCCAGCCCGTGGCGATGCAGCCGCCGTCCGACGTTGGCATGACAGAATAGAAGCAGTTGGTTTCTTGGACCGTCCATTGCAGGGCGAGACCAGAACTGGTCATGCAAATGCCACGGCTGGTGCCGAATACATAGACGCCCCATCGTAATGGAGAAACCGAGTAGAGAGCGCCCATCCACTCTCTTCCGGGCTCTCCACCGAGGACTTCCCAGTGGACCTCTCCGTCACTATATAAGCGCGTAACCATTCCGTCGCCATCCATATGGAATCTTGCCCTGATGCTTTCACGGGTTCGGTTTCCGCCCACCAGAGCGCCCGCTCGATCGTAGAATCCGGCCGGGTCCCAAACCACGGTGTTGCCCCAACGGGACTCACCCCAGCCGGGGTCCAACGTTCGTTCCCAAACAGTGTAAAAGCCCAGGTCAAGTTTGGTCGCCCACAGAGCCGGCGCCTGCCAAATTCTCCCGTCTTCCACGTGCTCCACGATCCTGTAGCCGGTGACAACGTACCCCTCCAACTCACCACCTCCGCCATAAGCGGGCCCGATCGAAAACGCTCCGGAATCGCGGTGCCCGTCACCACTTGCCACGCCCGGAAAGAAGTAAGCGTGCCCTGGATACCCCTCCAAGGATAACGCCAAAACCGTGGCGGTATGACCGCTTTCGCCCGGTGGACCCTCACATTGGCCCGCAAGGACATAGCCGCCGGGCGTGGTTGAGATGCAATACGCCGCGGCGTTGGTGAACAGAAGGCTGCTCCACTCGCACCCGGGCGGGTTTCTGAAGTAGTCGTCCTCTTCCGCGCGCACCGCGGCAGACCACAAGAGCAGCGCGGAGACCGCAATCGTGATTGGAACGCGTTTCATACTGTTATGCGATGTGATTCAAGATTTGCGAACGCATTTCGGTGTATGGTCCGCCTCGCTCAAAGTGGCCGCTCCGCCGCCACTTCGTTCCTTGGCGACCGAATGCATCCGCACATGTCCATTTTCGGCTGGGTGGGGACAGCGAGCCCTCCCATGCACGAACCCTTGCATACAGTTTCTCAAGTCCGCGTAAACGCGGAACTCTGGTAGCGATCGGTTGTCCCCGATTTTGGGCGATGCCACGCCCGCGGCCGGAAGAGTCCCGCCTTTAGGCGGCCCTTGAATTTAGCATTCGTTGTGCAGCAG
>JARYMD010000344.1 GCA_029907285.1 Verrucomicrobiota bacterium
TCAGTATTCACGTTGCCGAAATCGGCTCTGACGGGGAGCATGGCTTGCTGTCTGGAAATTGAGATTCTCTCGTCTGGCCGCGGGTTTCCTGGGCCCGGAAATCTCACCGGGGTGAAGGCACCGGTGAATCCGAGGGAGTGGCCGGTGAGATTTCCGGGCTAGAGTCCCGCCTTTAGGCGGAACAGTTCCATATGGCTTTCAAGACACATCAGTGCATCGGCGCGCGTTCGATTGGGGTGCACGCGGAAAGTGCTGGGCTGCGCGCTCTTTCTCATGCAGGCGTGTTCGGCCGAATACACTGTCACCGATTCAAGCTCTGACCTGAGTTGGGACGACTGCGGTGTTTTCTGCTGGAATGACAGCGCTGTTGCGGCATTCTTCCCGCCGCATGAGTAAGGCATCAAAGCGCCGCTGTTGCTCGGCGACGCACCGAGTGATGACTGGCACGGAGTGCGCGACAAATCGCATCAGCAATTGCAATTGCCCGCCAAATTGCTCGATGCCAAATGCCGTGGCCATGAGCCATAACGCCTGCCACTGCGGTGCAATCGGAACTTGAATTCGCCGCCGCCATCATGAACTCCCCGACTCTCGCACAACGTCTCCGCACCGGCCAAACCATGGTTGGCACGTTGATCGCCTCGACTTCGCCGGTTTGGTCGCAAACCGTGGCCGCCTGCGGCCTTGACTTTGTGTTCCTTGACACGGAGCACATCCCGCTTGACCGCGCGCAGCTCGGCTGGATGTGCCAGACGTATTCGCGCATGGGCCTGCCGCCGCTGGTGCGCGTGCCATCGCCTGACCCGTTCGCAGCAAGTATGGCACTTGATGCCGGCGCGGGCGGGATCATTGCGCCATACATCGAGTGCGCTGCCCAGGTGCGGACGATGGCCGGCGCCGTCAAGTTCCGCCCTGTCAAAGGCGAACGCCTTGCGCGGCGGCTGGACGGCGAGATGTTCGAACCCGCGCTTGAAGATTACCTTCGCAGGCGCAACGTCGAGCCGTTGATTGTCAATATCGAGAGCGTTCCGGCAATCCGCGCGCTGGACGATATTCTCGCCGTGCCCGAACTCGATGCAGTGCTGATCGGGCCGCACGATCTTTCATGCAGTTTGGGACTGCCCGAGCAGTACGACCACCCGGAGTTCTTGCGCGCTTGCGAAACAATTCTGCGCCGTGCGCGCGCAGCCGGCATGGGGGCCGGGATTCATTTCTTCGGTCCTCCGGAAGCCATGGCGCGTTTCCATTCAATGGGCGCGAACCTGCTCATCCACGCTTCGGACCTCACTTTGTTCCAACGCGCCCTGTGCAGCGACCTGCAAACACTGCGCGCTTTATGCGGACAAGGGAAATCGGCCACGGCCCAACCGGCAGAATTGCACATTTGACATGCGCATCGTCGTATTAGACGGGTACACACTCAACCCGGGCGATCTCGACTGGTCGCCACTGGAAGCTCTTGGTTCATGCACCATTTATCCGCGCACGCCATCGGATCAGGTGCTTGCCCGTGCCATGGGCGCGGAGATTGTTTTGACCAACAAAACGATCCTGAACCGCGACACAATCATGCAACTGCCTGCGCTGCGGTACATCGGTGTGCTGGCCACGGGATACAATGTCGTGGACGTTGCCGCGGCCAAAGAACGCGGCATTATTGTCACAAACGTGCCAACCTATGGCACAGCCTCAGTGGCGCAGATGGTTTTTGCCCATCTGCTCAACCTCACGCAACACGTGGCAGCACACGCAGAGTCGGTGCGGGCAGGCGACTGGACGCGGAGCGAGGACTTCTGCTACTGGCGTTATCCATTGGTGGAATTGGCGGGGTTGACGATGGGAATTGTGGGTTTTGGCCGGATCGGGTGTGAGACCGGCAAACTGGCGCGTGCCTTCGGAATGAAGGTGATTTACCACGATGTGTTCGCCGCATCAGTCCCTGCCCAGGAGGGGACGCCCGTGGACCTTGACACGCTGTTCCGCGAAAGCGACGTGGTGAGCCTGCATTGTCCGCTCACGGAGACGAACCGCGGGTTTGTGAACGCCGCGCGCTTGGAGCTGATGAAACCCACGGCGTTTCTCATCAATACCAGCCGCGGACCGCTGGTGGACGAGCGGGCGCTGGCTGACGCGCTCAACTCGGGACGCATCGCCGGCGCGGGTCTGGACGTGTTGTGCGTGGAACCGCCGCCGCCCGACAATCCACTGTTGACAGCGAAGAACTGCTTCATAACGCCGCACATTGCATGGGCAACACGCGCGGCGCGGCAGCGGCTGTTGGAAACCGCCGTTGCCAACGTCCGGGCATTCGTGCAAGGTAAACCGGAGAACGTTGTCACCCAATGAAATGGCTCGACGAAAAAAGCGCCGGCTACGCATGGACAGTTGTCGTGCTTCTTGTGCCGGTGGCGCTGCTCAACTACCTCGACCGGCAGATGCTCGCTGCAATGAAGTTTTCGGTGATGACGGACATCCCGGACATACAGCTCGAAGCGAATTGGGGGAAAATCCTTGCGCTTTTCAAGTGGACATACGCGTTCCTGAGTCCAATAGGAGGTTTTCTGGCCGACAGATTCAGTCGGCGCCACGTAATCTTTGGGAGCCTGGTCGTTTGGTCGGCGATCACATGGGCTACCGGGCACGTTGCCACTTGCCAACAACTCCTCGTCACACGCGCTGTCATGGGCATGAGCGAAGCCTTTTACATGCCCGCAGCCCTCGCACTGATAGCCGATTATCACACCGGACCGACACGATCGCGCGCAGTGAGCCTGCATCAGATCGGCATTTACTTTGGGGTGATCATAGGCGGGTTCAGCGGATATGCGGCAGATCATCCTGATTTCGGGTGGCGCTGGATGTTCGACACCTGCGGCATTGTCGGCATCCTTTACGCTGTGCCTCTGTTCATTCTGTTGAAGAACGCACCCCGTTCGGCAGCGCGAGTTGAGGCTGCAAAAGCCTCGCCAAAAGCTGTCGCAGGCGAGCTGCTGGGCAACTTCTCGTTTATCCTGCTTGTTCTCTATTTCACGCTGCCTGCAATGGCTGGATGGATTGTGCGCGATTGGATGCCGGCAATCCTGAAAGCCGAGTTCGGGATCGGACAAGGAAAGGCGGGTGTATCGGCGACGTTCTACTGGGTTGTCGCATGCATATTTGGAGCTGCGGTGGGAGGCTGGCTGGCGGACCGGTGGACACGGCGCACAATGCGCGGCCGCATCTATACAAGCGCAATCGGCACCGCATGCATCACTGTCGCGATGTTCGGAGTCGGATACTCGCCACAGACGAAAGCGTTGTGGGTGGCAGTTTTGTTCCTTGCTCTCTTCGGATGGGGATGGGGCTTTTTCGATTCGAACAACATGCCGATTTTGTGCCAGGTTGCCCGGCCGCATCTGCGTGCAACCGGTTATGGGATCATGAATTTCGTCAGCATAAGCTGCGGGGGGCTTGCGGACTGGTTCTTTGGGATTCTCAGGGACCAAAAAGTGCCTTTGGGGATGATCCTCGGCATCTTCGCAAGTTTCGGGATTATCTCGGTCCTGCTGGTGCTGTTGATCAAGCCCCGGCAACTTGACGTTGGGCCTGCAGCCGCCGCTCATTGAGTGTTCAGCCCGCCTCGCCGAATCAACCGCCGAAGCTGATGCCCAGCGCGCGACCTATTCTGACGAGCTCGCCGTCGCGTGGAACAGTTCGCAGCCTGCCGATGGCATCGCTTATTTTCACAGCCACGATCTCGGGCGGGCGATAAACAGCCATGCAACCGTACCGTTCTTCTTCGATCAACCTGACCGCATGCGCCCCAAAACGCGTGCAAAGGAAACGATCGAAGCTCGTTGGCGCCCCCCCACGCTGCAAATGGCCCAACACGCACACGCGCGTTTCTTTTCCGGTCCGCTTCTGTATCTCGGCTGCGACAATTGATCCTATGCCGCCGAGCCGTGCCTCGCGGTTTGTTTCGGCAGGGCCGACGGTTGAGAAAGTGCCGCCTTCGGGTCTGGCGCCTTCGGCAACCACAACCAGGGTGAACTTTTTCCCGGCGCGTTCGCGGTCGGCAATTTTTTCGCAAATGCTCTCGTAGCGAAACGGTATCTCCGGGATGAGAATGACGTCGCCGCCACCGGCGATTCCTGCGTGCACGGCAATCCAGCCGGCGTACCTGCCCATGACTTCGAGGACCATGACGCGGTCGTGACTGGCAGCGGTGGTGCGGAGCCTGTCAAGAGCGTCTGTTGCACAGTGCACCGCCGAATCGAATCCGAATGTTACCTCGGTGGCTTCGATGTCGTTGTCGATTGTCTTGGGCACACCCACAACGGGCATTCCATGCTCGAACAGTTGTTGTGCGATCGACAACGACCCGTCACCGCCGACAACCACCAGAGCGCGAAGCCCGAGCTGCTTGAAATTGTGGCATGCTTCGTCCAAAACCGCCTCGGGAATTTGCCGCGTTTCGCCATGGCCCGTCTTCGCTGCGAAATGTCCCTTGTTGGAAGTGCCGAGAATCGTTCCGCCCACGAACAACAAACCGTCCATTTCGTGGTAATCAAGAGGCCGTGTGCGAACGGGTGAAAGGAGCCCTTCGAAACCACCAAGGATGCCGATGGTTTGCCAGCCTCTTTGCGCGGCCGTTTTGACCACGGCGCGAATCACAGCGTTGAGCCCGGGGCAATCGCCGCCTCCGGTTACGATACCGATGCGTTCAGGCACTTTCTTATG
>JARYMD010000345.1 GCA_029907285.1 Verrucomicrobiota bacterium
AAATGAAATTCGCTGCGCTTGTGCTGAGCAACTTGCGCCGGAAACGGCTGCGCACTGCATTAACACTCCTGTCAATCACAGTTGCGTTCATTCTGTTCGGGTACCTTGCCGCAATACGAGTAGGGTTGGGGGCTGGCGTGCAGGTCGCAGGCGCAGACAGGTTGTTTGTGCGGCATCGAGTGTCGATCGCTCAGCCACTCCCGGTCAGCTACCTTGACAGGATCAAGCGTGTGCCGGGTGTCCGGGCAGCGATACATCAAAGCTGGTTCGGAGGAATCTATCAGGAGGCGAAGAACTTTTTCCCGCAAATGGCTGTTGATCCCGAGCCGTTTCTGGACATGTACCCCGAGTTTATTCTGCCGGAGGAACAAAAACTGGCATGGCTGCGAACGCGCAACGGCGCCATAGTTGGCCGTTCCACTGCCAACAGGTTCGGCTTCAAAGTCGGGGATCACATCCCTCTCCAAGCGACGATATGGCGCCGCCAAGACGGCGGGGTGATGTGGGACTTTGAAATCGTTGGCATTTATGACGGAGCGGATCGCGGCACGGACACAAGCCAGTTTTTCTTTTGGTATGACTACCTCGAGGAAGGGCGCGCATTTGGCAAAGGGCTTGTCGGCTGGTACGTCGTCAAAGTGGACAACCCCGAGCAAGCCGCTGAAGTCGCCAAACTGATCGATGATGAATTTGTGAACTCGTCTGACGAGGTCAAGGCGGAGACCGAGCGAGCGTTCATCAGTGGCTGGGTCAACCAGATTGGGGATATTGGGCTGATAATCAGGGCGATTCTGACGGCGGTGTTTTTCACGATCCTGCTCGTCGCAGGCAACACCATTGCGCAATCGGTCCGCGAACGAACGCAAGAACTGGGTGTTCTAAAGGCGCTCGGGTTCACAAACCGCCAGGTTTTATGTTTGGTATTTGCGGAATCGTGCATGCTCTCGTGTCTTGGTGGTTTTCTTGGGATTGGCATAGCGCTGCTATTGATTTCGGCAGGTGATCCCACAGGCGGTGCTTTGCCGGTTTTTTATGTTCTGGCGCGTGACGTTGTGCATGGCGCGTGCATTTCGGTCGGGCTCGGCCTTGTCACGGGGTTTTTCCCGGCGCTTCGCGCGATGCGGCTCGAGATTGCAGAATCGCTGCGGCAAGCCTGAAGATGCTACACCTGATACTCAACTGGTTTTCGCAGGTGGCAATTGCGGCTCGGTTTGGGTTGTCAACGATACCCGAACGCAAAGGGGCCTCGGCAGCCGCCGCTTTTGGTATCGGCGGTGTGGTGGCCGTGTTCCTTGGCACGCTGTCGATCGGCCAGGGCTTCAGACAAGCGCTTGCAATCGCAGGCTCGCCGGAAACGGCGGTTGTGATGCGCGGCGGAGCGGATACCGAGATGGTGAGCTTTCTGTCGGGCGAACATGCGCGGCTGATAGCCGATGCGCATGGCATCCGCCGCACCGGTGAGGGTGCATGGGTATCTTCTGAACTGTTCGTCATAATCAGCCTTCCAAAACGCCCAAAATTTACAGACGCAAATGTGCCACTGCGTGGTGTTCAACAGGCCGCATTTAGAATTCGTGACAACATCAGAATCGTTGCGGGGCGGCGGTTCGAGCCGGGCCGGAACGAAGTGATTGCCGGCGTGGGCGCCGCTCGGGAGTTCGCGGGGCTGGAACTGGACTCCGAGTTGCGCGTGGGCCGCAACACGTGGAAGGTCGTCGGACTGTTCAGCGCCGATGGTGGATTGCCGGAATCGGAAATCTGGACTGACGCCGTCGTTCTCCAGGAAGCGTACCAACGCGGCAATTCATATCAGTCGGTAATAGCCAGACTGGAATCACCTGAAGCGTTTGATGAGTTTGCGGCTGCGTTGGCAGCCGACCCGCGTCTGAACGTGAAAGTGCTTCGGCAAACTGATTACTATTTCGAGCAATCACGCGTGGTTTACAACCTTGTCACAGGACTCGGCTCGATAATAGCCGGGCTGATGGGCGTGGGCGCCGTTTTCGGCGCATTGAACACGATGTACTCGTCTGTGTCTGCTCGCACGCGTGAGATTGCCACTTTGCGTGCCCTTGGCTTTCGCGGTGGCCCGGTGGCTGCGTCAGTGATGCTTGAATCAGTGTTCCTTGCCTTTGTCGGGGGAGGAATGGGCGGCCTGCTTGCGTATTTTGCTTTCGATGGTTTCCGGGCGGCGACCATGAACTGGCAAAGCTTCAGCCAGGTCACTTTCAGCTTTGCGGTGTCACCTGCACTTATGCTGAAGGGGCTGATCTACGCAATCTGCATTGGGTTGATTGGGGGGCTTCTGCCGGCGATTCGCGCAGCCCGCATGCCGGTCGCAGCAGGGCTCAGGGAACCATGACAGGTCAAGAGTTTGGCCCTGGATGCGGAGACAGACAAGAAGGCTCGGCCCGTAAACCGCACTGGAACTTCGAGTTTGTGCCGTCTCAGGGAGCGCGGCCGTCCTCGGCCGCATAAACACGACGACCGATCGTACAGAAGTTTCGATCAGACGAATCTTGCGCCCGAACATTGACCGGCTGGGTGCGGCGAAGAATCGCCGCGCTCCCGCAACGCGTTGGAGAAAGCAACGGCCCCGGGAGCGCGGCCGTCTCGGCCGCATCAACACGACGATCGATCGTACAGAAGTTTCGATCGGACGAATCTGGAGGCCGAACTTTCAACGGAACCTCAAGTCCTTGCCAGCCTTCAACCTATCTTGCATCGGCCGAAACTCCGAAACTCCGGCCTCCGAAACTCCCTATTAACGCGGGCTTTCAGCCCTTACTGTCAATCATTCGCGCATTCAAACTTGGCGGCACAGGCTTTGTTATGCACCGCGGCTTTTGCCGCTGGATCGCCAGATCGCCAGGGGCACGGCGCGTGCCGGGGTGGATTGAAGCTCCACGAGAAGGCCAGCCATTGGGCTTTTGAGATATTTGCCTTACGGGGCGCGATAGACAACTGCGCCTTGCAAGGCGACTTTTGTTCCTTTCGAGCGTGGATCGGCCTTGCCAGTGGTAACGATTCTGAGCGTGTGGGGCCCGGGTTTCAGCCCATAGACGTGCCACAGCGCGTTGTCATGAGTCCGGTCAACAATGTAAGCATCGGCGACGACAGCTTTCCGATTATCGAGACAAACCTGTGCTTGTCCTCCGTCTTGGGTCAGTCTTCCCAATACCGCCACGGCAACGCCATCGAACTTTAGAATCGCTTCGTTGCCTGGTCCCTCGGCAACCATGGCATCTTTGTCGCTGCGCCATTGTCCGGTCCATGTCCATGCAGCGTCTCGAATCGTGATTTTCTTTTCGGGAATTCCGGGGTTCCATTGTTCGAGCTTTGGCGGCTTGGGGGACTGTTGGGGGATCACGAGCTCGGTATCGGTCACGCGTCCGCCGTAGCGCTGCACAACGGCCATGGCGCGCGCTAGTGTGGATTGGCAGATATCGTTGAATGAATATTCAGTGAAATCGAATTTCTTGTCAGCCAGTTTCGGAATGCCCGACTTGTAGATTTCCGGGATGCCGGAGTAACCCGTCATCACACCCAGAACTCCGGCCGCGCTGGACGGGTTGCAGTCGGAATCCTGGCCGCATCTGGTGGAGATTTCCATTGTTTTGCCGAGATCGCCGCCGCCAAACAACAGCCCCATGGCAATGTAAGCGCCATTGAGCCGAGCATCGATGTTGAAGGGCGCAAGCGCGCCGTCGGGGCAGGGATCATCTTTGTCCCACTTGTCCTGCAACTTCTGCCACACACCGCGCCAATCGTTTGGGCTTCCATCCGACCAATCCAGCACATCTCTGATGACCTGTGCGTAACCGCTTTGGGGCGGAAGACATGCAAGCCCGGCTTCAACCACACGGCGCGGATTCTTTTCGAAGAACGCTGCAGCGTACATGCCCCCAACAAACATGCCGCCGTAAAGACCGTCTCCGTAGTTCATGACACGACCCACGCGGTCGGCATAAAACACAACCGCCCGTGGCAACCCAGGGCACATCAACCCTATGAAATCTGCTTCGATCTGAAAATCGATGTCGTTTGCGTGAATGTTGTATTTCGGGTGACCTGACATTGGGGCCTTGATGCCCCGGTTGAGGGCACGGCGCGCGGCGGCATTGGCGTGCCAAAGATGATACTGTGAGTTCTTGAAGGCCTCGCCATATTGCGCACTGGTAGCGTTCAGCCCGATTGTGTCCATGACGCGAGAAAACGTCATTTCCACATACAGGTCGTCCTGATGAATCGCGTTCTCGATCTGGTCGGGTTTCCATGACAATTCCCACGTGCCTATCGCACCGCACGCCTTGAACTCGGTCGGCGCGCCATACGCAACACCGATCATCTGCCCAGCCCAACCCCCGCGGATTTTGTCCTCGAGTTCGGCTCGGCTGATCCGGCGCACAGCCGCGTTGGCCATGACACACACGTTGACAGACAAGAAACATGCGACCAGCGTCCCAAGCGTCATTCGGCATGCAAGATTGTTCATGAATCAAATCTTTAACAGAGTCGCGGACAATGTCGAGTGACAAGCACAGCGGCTTCAGCCCGCATATTTCGCAGCCCGGCGCAGCCGGAACCAAAGTCGCCTGACGGGCAGAGACTCGGTGCCTGCGCACCTTGACCAACGCCCTCTGCCACGCCGGGCTGGGAAATATGCCCTGCGACTCCGTCGGTGGGAAGAGCGCGCTGATCAAGCCCCCACTGCACGCG
>JARYMD010000346.1 GCA_029907285.1 Verrucomicrobiota bacterium
CAGTGATTGGCACATCGTCCTGCCAGTACGTGCCGTCGTACTTGTCCAATGGCGTGTTGTGTTCTTCGGCGAAGAACTTCTTGCCGCGGTTTTCGACAAAGAACTTTGCGAGGTTGAAATACCGTTGCTCGCCGGTTGCGCGGGCGAGCTTGACCAGTGCCAATTCGATTTCAGGGTGCCCGGGATAGCCCATTCGCCTTCCCGGACCGAACGTGGCTGCGATATGATCGGCGAGCCGTGTGGCGACCTCGAGGAAATTGCGTTTGCCTGTGGCATCGAAGTGTGCCACAGCCGCCTCGAACAGGTGTCCTGCGCAATAGAGCTCGTGCCAATCCCGCAGGTTTTTCCAGCGCTGACCCGGCTCTTTCACGATGAAATAGCTGTTCAGGTAACCGTCGGGTTGTTGGGCGGCAGCGAGGATGCTGATTATGTCGTCCAATTGCTTCTCGAGCTGTGGGTCCGGGTTTGTGGCCAGTGAATAAGCGGCTGCTTCGAGAGCCTTGTACACATCAGAGTCCATAAACACCGGCCCGCGGAATCCGCTTGTGGCCTTGCGGGCGGCAAGCCTGAGGTTCTCGAGATTACCGAACTTTTCGAGGTTGGCGAAGTTGACAGGGATGCTGACCAACCGGTTTGTTTCGCGGCGCGGTGTCCAGAAAGAGTCGGCAATTTGCACCCGGGTGAACGGCACCGGGCGCAGTCCGACAATCGGCGCGCCGCCTGCGGATGCGGCGGAGTCAAGGCCTGTGCCAACGAGAAAGAGCAATCCGATCCCGGCGGCCAGTTTGCGCCTTTGGCGATGTCGCTTGGGATTGTCGAGTGTGGCGTTGGCGGTGTGGTTTCGTATTCGATTCTGTTGCATGCAAAGACAAATCACGGGTCAGATTGTCCACGAAACTGCGTCAATCGCAAGCTCAGTCCTTTGAGTCTGATCGAGCCGGAATCGTGATTGAGCTCTTTGCTGGGAGCAGGGTTTGACATTCTAACCCGAAACTCGCATTGGGTCACCGGGCAGAACCACCCAAGAGTTTGCTCCGGTGAGATTTCCGGGCTGAGCTTTCGTTGCAGGCTGGCTTGAGCGCCGGGCCGAATTCAAGTCTGTTTCTATTTGCACGGGATCGTGTCCGAAGGAATATTGAGCGCAACCGTCATGAAAAAGATTCATATTTCATGGAGCGGCTTTCTCGGGGCTGTTGTAGCAGGCGTGTGTGCTCATTGTTTATGCGCGCCATCTCCGTCTGTTGCATCGGAAGTCCGAAGTGGCGACTGGCCGATGTACAGGGGCGGGCCCGCGCTTTTGGGAGTGGCGAACACTGCTGTTCCTGAACGGATGAGTTTGATCTGGCAATTCAAGACCGGCGGCCCGGTGAGGTCCTCCGCTGCGATCAGCGGCGGGCGCGTCTATGTGGGGTCCAACGATGGAAACCTCTACGCGATCGATTTCGAAACGGGCCGGAAGATTTGGGCCTGTAAGACAGCCGAGGGAATCGAATCGTCTCCGCTGGTGCACGAGGGATTTGTGTATGTAGGATCGGATGATTCTTTCTTGTACGCTGTCGATGCTCGAGATGGCCGGGTACGATGGAAGTACGAAACAGGGGCGCGCATCGCCGGTGCGCCGAACTGGATCAAGGCGCCTACCGGCAATGGCACATGGATTCTGGTGGGCAGCTATGATTTCAAGCTTCATTGCGTTGAGGCGGCGACCGGCTGCAGCAACTGGGTCTGTGAGAGCAGCAACTACATCAATGGCGCCCCTGCCGTGGCTGGGAACAAGGCCGTGTTCGGCGGATGCGATGGCATCCTGCACGTGATCGATCTGGCCACCGGAAAACAGGTTCGCGAAATCAGTGCGGGAGCGTACATTGCAGGGTCTGCCGCGCTCGCCGGCTCGATGGCCTACTTCGGCCATTACGAAGCCGAATTCATGTGCGTCGATATTGAAAAAGGCGAGAAGGTCTGGACATACCGTGATCGAAACTTTCCGTACTTCTCGTCGCCGGCGGTCACTGAGGACCGGCTTGTTTTTGGCGGCAGGGACAAGCGGCTTCATTGCTTGAACAAAGCCGATGGCAAGCCGGTCTGGAGATTTCAGGCCAGGGCAAAAATCGACAGCTCACCTGTGGTCGCGGGAAAGAACGTCGTGTTCGGTTCCGACGACGGCAGGTTGTACGTGGTTTCTTTGACTGACGGACGCGAACTTTGGAGTTATGATCTTGGCCAACCTATCATTGCTTCACCTGCGGTTGCAGGCGGCCGGGTCGTGATAGGGGTCGAGGACGGCGCAGTTTATTGCTTCGGTTCGAAGTAAGTCTCGGTGAACGACGAAGCCGCATTGTTCAGTTTCGGCGAAAGACCACTCGTTTTGCGTGGCCACTTGCTTGGCACGGTGAAACAAATCATCCGGAATCTGGACTTGCGTCTTAATCATGATGGCACAACACCATCATGGCATGTGAACGTCAAAGAGAAGGACGGCTTGAGTGAACAGCCTGCAAAATTCAGGGTTTCAAAATGCGGAAACGCAGAAAGCCGGGCTGAAGAAACATGCGAGGCAGAAAGATGCATGGCAGAAAAATACGGGGCAGCGAAATGCGGGACAGAAGAATGGCGCCGCACGTCTTAGCCTGGAAATTTCACCGGAATGAAGCTTTGGGTCGCTTGGGTAGGTCAAGCGGTGAGATTACCGAGCCAGGGTTGTAGTTTTGCGTTCGGTCCGCGGTGGGGCAGTGCGGAAAACTGCTCGTCCGACCGGCTTTGATATATCGACATCTTGTCCTTAACCATGGCTGCAGACACAGGCGCGGCAGGCTCAGTGCAATGAGGGCCAAGCGCTGCTTGCCATCCAGGTTGTTGCGGAAACCGAGGAATACACGGGCTAACATTCTCCGAAGCCCTGCACGAACTGCCATGCTTGTCGGTCTTGATCGGTGCGTATGTCGGGCTCGAACCCGAAGCTGCGGTAGATTTTTATGGCTCGAACCCGGCCCGCCTGAGTTGCGAGGTAAGCGCGTGAGTGGCCCAGGTCGATCAGCAATTTGCAGGCTTTTGAGACCAGCGCGCGTCCAAGTCCCAGCCCTTGGAATTCCTTCATGACAGCTACCCAGTGGATGCGCCCCCATGACTCGCCATAGTAATCATCATCGTACCATGCTGTTGCTGTGCCGACCGGCAGCCCTTCAGAAGTGCAGCAGTACAGTTGGCGTTGAATCAGGCGCGAATCGTCCCTGCCGAATTTCTCATGGAACGTCGCAGGCGTGATCGGATGATACGGCTCAGCGTCGAGGTGGATGCGTGTCCAGTGGTCCGCGTCCCCGGGTCGATATGTGCGCAGATGGAATCCGTCTGGCACGGGGATTGTGGGGACGCGGGTCAAATCTCTGCACACCATTCTCACCCGGACGAGATTAACCGGCGTATCGCCGCTGTGTTGGTGGTCTTGGGCCATTCCGAATGTGCTGCTGGCGTGAACGGCCGGAACGCGCGCCATTACGAAGCTTGGGGAATGTCTGATTCCGCCCAGACGATTTTCCCGGCCACGATTGTCAAGACGGCTTTTCCTTTCAGCCGCCAGCCATAGAACGGGCTGTTGAACGATTTGCTGGCTGTGCAACTGCGATCAAAAACCCATTCCGCATCCGGGTCAAAGACTGTCACGTCACCATCCGCCCCGGGTTTCAGCGTTCCTTTTGAATGCAGATTAAGGACCTGGGCAGGTCCGACGGTGAAAAGCTTGATGACGTCGGCCAGCCTCATTTTGCCCGAGTGGTAAAGCTGCATGAGGGTTAGCGCGAGGGCGGTTTCGAGTCCGGTTACCCCAAACGGCGCGTGGTCGAACTCGACCTCTTTTTCAAAATCGCAATGTGGGGCGTGATCGCTTGCGACGACAGTGATTGTGCCGTCGGCCAGTGCATCGAGCAGGGCTTCGCGATCGGCCGTCGATCGGACCGGCGGATTCATCTTGAGATTCGGGTCGTAACAGGGCCAGGAAGGCGGAGCCTCGGTCTGCCCCATCTTGCTTAGCAGTGAACGCCCGTCTTCTCTCCAAAACTCCTCGCTGCCGGCCAGTGCGGCGTCGGTGAGAGTGAAATGATGCGGGCAAGCCTCGCCTGAGACGAGCAGGCCGCGTTGTCGTGCTTCTCTCAACAGGCGCACGCTGCCGGCGGAGCTGAGGTGCTGAAGGTGAACCCGTGCGCCGGTGGATTCGGCCAAAAGGATGTTGCGGGCAACGATCACTTCTTCGCCTTCCTTTGGCCAGCCGCGCAAACCAAGCACGAGGCTGTAGCGGCCTTCATGAGCGACGCCGTCGCCGACCAGGGACCTGTCCTCGCAGTGATCGAGCACGGGGAGATCGAACATTCTGGAATACTCGAGCGCGCGCCGCATCAGTTCATTGTTTTGGACGCAATGGCCGTCGTCAGTTATCGCTGTCACACCGGCGTTTTTGAGCGACCCGATTGGTGCGAGGTCTTCGCCTTCGAGGCCTTTGGTGATTGCGCCCGTGATGAACACGTTGACTTTGGAGTGTTCCTCTGCGCGCCGTTTGAGGGACAAGGCAGGACTTGCGCTGTCGATTGGCGGCGAAGTGTTTGGCATTGCGAGGACAGACGTGAATCCGCCGTGGGCGGCAGCCATTGTGCCGGTGACAATTGTTTCCTTTGCGGATTGGCCGGGCTCGCGCAAGTGAACGTGCATGTCGATCAGTCCGGGGCAAACG
>JARYMD010000347.1 GCA_029907285.1 Verrucomicrobiota bacterium
TATTGGAATTGTCGCGCGCGACGCGGCTGCGAGCGCGAAGTTTTACACCAATGCCATTGGGTTCACCGAGGTTCAGGGGTTCCCAGTGTCCGGCGAGCTGGGGCGGAAAATCGGGTTGATCGACGGCCATCCTGTCAACGTGCGCGTGTTTGTGCTCGGGCAGGGTGACCTTGCCACTCGGATCAAATTGCTGTCGTTTCCCGATGCGCCCGGGAAGCCCGCAGACCAATCGTTCATTCATTCAACATTCGGCATCCGCTACCTCACCATCTACGTGGCCAGCGCAGAAAAGGCCCTCGAACGGCTGCGCAAAGCCGGCGTGAAACCAATTGGCGAAACGCCCGTTGATCTGGGAGGCGGAACCAAGATAATTGTCGTCCGCGATCCGGACGGAAACTTCATCGAGCTCATCGGCCCATAGTGGAGCGCGGGAAACGAACGTTTACAGGTGCGAGTTGGTTGGATCGTTGCCGCGCCGCCCTGGCGCCCCATCCGGGGCGGAGTTGCCGTCGGCAGCAAGCAATGGTTTCCCTCACTGATTCTTTCAAATGAAAACAGCAAAAGCACGAACTCAGAAGTCCAAAAAGACCAAGAAGGCCGCGTCCTGCGACAGTTTTCCGGGCGTAAAGGCATTGTTTGATCAGTACGTAGTCCCGAGCTATGGACGATTTGAAATAGCTTTCGCGCGCGGCTCGGGCAGTCATCTCTGGGATGTCAACGGGAACCGCTACCTTGACATGGGCAGCGGGATTGCTGTGTGCGCGCTTGGCCATGCGCACCCTGAGATCGCTGAGACGTTGCGCGACCAGGCCATGCGGCTGGTGCACGTGTCGAATCTCTACTATCACGAGTGGCAGGGGCGCCTTGCACAAAAACTGGTCGGACACCTTTCGCCGGGCAAGGTCTTCTTTTGCAACAGCGGAGCCGAGGCAAATGAAGGCCTGTTCAAACTCGCGCGCAGGTTCGGCCATGACGAAGGGCGGTTTGAAATCCTTACCACGTTCAACTCTTTTCACGGGCGCACGTTGGCGGGGATTTCCGCCACTGGCCAGGAGAAGGTCAAGAAAGGCTTTGAACCGATGGTGGCGGGTTTCCGACACGTGCCATTTAACGACCTGCAGGCAATGCGCGATGCAATCTCGCCAGCCACGGTGGCGATCATGATCGAAGGCGTTCAGGGCGAGGGCGGCGTCACACCTGCAAAACCCGAATACCTGCTCGGGTTAAGACAGCTTTGTGATGAACGCGGATTGCTCCTGCTGATGGACGGTGTTCAGTGCGGATACTTCCGCACCGGCCGGTTCCAAAGTTATCAACGGCTCCTCGAAAACGTCACAGGCGCCGACACATTCGTCCCTGACGGCGTTTCAATGGCGAAATCGATTGCAGGTGGTTTTCCAATGGGCGCCTTCTGGGTCCGAGACCGGCACGCCGATCTCCTCGGCCCCGGACAACACGCATCCACGTTCGGCGGAACACCCCTTGCGTGTGCTGTGGCACTCAAGGTCCTTGACGTGGTCGAGCGGGATCGATTGGCCGATAACGCCCGGCAGCTCGGCGGCCAAATCATGGATGAATTGAAGAATCTTGCGCAGCGATATCCGAACGTGTTGCGGGAAGTCCGAGGACTTGGCCTGATGATCGGCATCGAACTCGTCGATAAACAGAGCATTCCGGCTTTTGCAGGCGAGACAAAGAGCGCGGCGGCGCTGTTCGTTGCACGGTTGCAGCAAGCGGGAGTTTTGACCGTGCCAGCAGGGACACAGGTTGTCCGGCTGTTGCCGCCCCTAAATCTCAAACCTGCAGACGCAGAAGAAGCGCTCAGCGCAATCAAGCGCGTCGTCAAAAGCCTTGCGTGACCCGGAAATCTCGCCGGCCAAGCCCCCCAGATACACCGGCACATTCAATCCGGTGCGGTTTCCCGGCCAGGACAACTGCGCGGCCAGGACAGCCGCGTTGACACAGTGCGCACGCGCCACGCAGCCCCGTCACGATCCGCAATTCTGTCGCCGAGCCTTGACCTGAACGGGTGTTTTTCTGTAGGACTTGCAGCCAACGCAAGCCTGTATGCATTTGCTCGCCAGCGTAAATCCGCAGCCGGACCTGTGGCCCTTTGCAGTGCTGGGCATTTCCGTGGTGCTGATTGTTTTCCTGATAACGGTGATTCGTTTGCACGCCTTTTTCGCGCTTGTGCTGGCTGCACTGACGGCAGGTGTGTTGGCAAAGGGCTTTGATCAACAAACCATTCCCGCAGCACTCAAAGGCAAAGGACATTGGCTCCAGGCAATCGAACTTGCAACTTATGAACTGGGCTCCACCGCAGGCCGAATCGCTGTCGTCATCGCACTGGCTTCTGTCATCAGTCTGTGCCTGATGGAAAGCGGCGCTGCAGACAAGGTTGTGCGCAGGTTTCTTCGTTTGTTCGGCCAGAAACGCGCCGGCGCCGCAATCGCAAGCAGCGGTTACCTGATTTCAATCCCGATTTTTTTCGACACTTATTTCATGCTTCTTTTGCCTTTGGCGCGCGCAATGAGCCTCAGAACCGGCAAGGATTATTTGCTGTACGTCCTTGCGATTTGCTGCGGCGGTGTGGTCACACACTCTCTGTGCGCGCCGCACCCGGGACCGCTTGCAATGGCTGAAACTCTGAAGCTTGACCTTGGCGTGACGATCATCGCCGGCATTCTGGCCGGGATACTGCCGACTGCCGCCTCATGGTACACTGCAAAGTGGCTGAACCGCCGGTTCCATGTGCCAATGCGCGAAACGCCCGGCGCAAGCATCTCCGATCTCAGGCAGATCATCGAACAAGACGAGCGCGCATTGCCTCCCCTGAGCCTCTCCATCGCGCCAGTGCTTCTCCCGATTTTCCTCATGTCCACGGCGTCATTCTGCGACACAATCGTCAGGAACCAGCAAACATTTGCCGGCATTGTGTCGTTGTTCGGCGGACCGGATTTGTTCGGCCGGCTGGCACACGCGGTCGAGTTCATCGGCAATCGCAATATAGCGCTTCTGATCGGCGCAGTCATCGCTATTGCGGTCCTGATGCGACAGAAGAACCTCAGCGTTGCCGAAGTATGCAGGAAAATCGGCCCGTCCTTCGAAACCGCCGGGGTAATTATTCTGATCACAAGCGCGGGTGGCGCATTTGGTTTGATGCTCAAAAATGCCGGCGTCGGCGAGGCAATCAAACAGACCGTGGCCGGTAACCAGGTTAACTTGATCCTTCTTGCATGGTTGGTTGCGGCAGTGATCAGAGTCGCTCAGGGGTCGGCCACTGTCGCCATGCTCACAACCGCAGCCATGATGTATCCGATCATCTCGAGCGGACCCGCTTTGCCGTATCATCCGATTTACATTTTCATGGCAATCGGGTTTGGCGCCATGACGCTCTCATGGATGAACGACAGCGGGTTTTGGGTTGTGGGCAGGCTCAGCGGTTTCACCGAACAGGAAACTCTCAAAAGCTGGACCGTGATCGTGACAGTCAATTCATTGGTCGGGCTTGCCGAATGCCTCGTTCTGTCGAAAGTGCTGCCGTTCTGATTTCAAACCTGGCGCAACTGCTTCTCCCGGCATGAAATCAGTTGGAGCTTGACCGGGAAACCCGGCCTCACTAATGCTGGCGACGGTTAACGTGCAAGGTCTGTAAGCGAATTGAAAAAACTGAAAGGAACGATATGCGTCTGATACCTGTTACTTTGGCTGTTGCTCTCGCCTGCTGGCTGGCAGGCTCATGCGCCGCAGCAGAATCTCAGGCCAAGATCAAGGTTCTGATCGTCACCGGCGACGACGTCGAGCCCGCACACAATTGGTCTGAAGTTGCATCGGCAACAAAACAGATTCTCCAATCCGCCGGCAAGTTCGACGTCAAGGTCTGCGAGGACGCAGGAATATTTGACTCGCCCTCGAGCCTCGCAAGGTACGACCTGGTTTATTTTGCCATGTACAATGCCAAAACCCCGACCATCTCCGATCAGGCCAAGGAGAATCTTCTCAATTACGTCAAAAGCGGCAAAGGATTCGTCGTCGCACACCTCGCAAGTGCATCATTCAAGGAATGGCAGGAGTTCAGGAACCTCTGCGGACGGGTCTGGATCATGGGAACGTCCGGACACGGCCCCCGCAGCGTCTTCAAAGCTCGCATCAAAAACAATTCACACCCCATCACCCGCGGCATGTCCGATTTCGAGGTCGATGATGAGCTTTACGCAAAACTTCAAGGAGACGCTCCAATCAATGTGCTCGTCGAAGCCGATTCGGATTGGAGCAAGAAAACCGAACCCCTGGCGTTCACCCTCGAGTACGGCAAAGGACGCGTGTTCCACCACACTTTCGGGCACGACGCAAAAGCCATGGCCACGCCTTCTGTCAAACTGCTGGTGCAACGCGGATGCGAATGGGCGGCCACCGGCACTGTGAAGGACTAACGCTGCTCTGCCAAAAAAAGACAGGTGCGTTGTGTCCTCAGGTCACTACGCATCTCTCGTCTTGTGCGCGCCCTGCCTTGCGCATGGTTTCATGAACAGGCAGGGCTTGCTGTTCCCGCTAAGCGGACCCGGCACAGAAAGTTTTCACATTCAGGTCTCAGTAAAAGGTCTTTTCGACGCAGAAGGGCTCGCAAGTTCAACTCCTGTTCTTGGTGGCCCTTGTTGCGAAAAATGAGCAGGTTCCTTGCAATGAACATTTCGACAAAAC
>JARYMD010000348.1 GCA_029907285.1 Verrucomicrobiota bacterium
AATTTCGGTCCCGGAAAGAGCCAAGCCCTGTTTCTAACCAGTTGATGCTGTGGGACCAATGGCCGGATGCCAGTGATACAATTTCTATCAAGTATTCACCGGCTTGTCCGCCTCTTAGGTTGACGCGTATGCGCGCTGCGGGATAATTCGGCGGAACCGTAGCCGACGACGTTAGTCGGCGGTCAACTTGTTGCAGTCCTGAAATCCCGCGGACTAACGTCCGCGCTCCCGGTGCCGTTGCTCTTTCCAGCGCCTTGCGGGAGCGCGGGCATTCTTGCCCGCCCACAGCCGGTCAATGTTCGGCCACCAGATTCGTGTAATCGAAGCTCGCGCACGATCGGTCGCCTGATTGATGCAACCGGGGAGAGTCGCGCTCACCACAATACGATGCGCCTTTTCCGGCAAAGACGACGTCATATCCTTTGAAACGCACAGATTGATCTGGCACACTGGCTGCGAAATGGGCTTTGTCTCCAGCAACATGCTCGCCCAAAACACAACTCGAATAGGTAAACGACCAGCAATGATTCCGATCACCGGCGTCAATCCTTCGACTCGATTTCTCAAGTCCAGCGTCGTTTTGCTTTGCTTGTGCCTCTCTTCATTCGGCCTCGCAAACCTGCTTGCTGCAGACGACATTCTCATAGCCGATTTCGATGGCCAGGATTACGGCGAATGGAAATCAACCGGCAACGCGTTCGGCCCCGGCCCCGCCAAAGGCACCCTGCCCGGGCAAATGACAGTGACCGGTTTCAAGGGATGCGGCTTGGTCAATTCATTCTACGGCGGCGATGGGTCCGTTGGGACTCTCACCTCGCCCGCGTTCACCATACAACGCAAGTACATCAGTTTCCTGATCGGAGGCGGCAAAGACTCCGAGCGAACCTGCATGAACCTGCTCATCAACGGAGAAATCGTTTGCAACGCCACAGGCCCAAATGACAAACCCGGCGGCTCCGAAAGACTCGAACCTGAATTCTGGGATGTAAGCGAGTTCATTGGCAAAACAGCCGTCATCAGAATTGTTGACTCAGCAACAGACGGCTGGGGACATGTCAACGTCGATCACATCATTCAAACCGACCAACGCCCGCCCGGGATGCGGCGCAACGCAAAAACCACATTCAACGCCGAAAAGCGTTACCTCAACTTCCCAATCAAAAATGGCGCAGTCAAACGGACCATCACTGTAACCGTTGACGACCAGCCGGTGGTGGCGAATGAAATTGAGCTGGCCGATGCCGACCCCGACTGGTGGGCTTTCATGGACATCTCGGATTGGCGCGGCAAAACAGTCAGCGTAACAGTGGACAAACTGCCCGATGATTCGAATGCCATTGTTCAGATCGAGCAGTCAGACGCCATTAAAGGCGGTGAAAACCTCTACCGCGAACCTCTCCGAGGCCAATTCCACTTCTCATCCAAACGCGGCTGGAACAACGATCCCAACGGCCTTGTGTTCTACAACGGCGAATACCACCTCTTCTACCAGCATAACCCTTACGGCTGGAGCTGGGGCAACATGCACTGGGGCCATGCTGTAAGCCGTGACCTCGTTCATTGGCAAGAATTGCCCGACGCGCTCGCGCCGGACCGACTCGGCCCCATGTTCAGCGGCAGCGCAGTCGTAGATTGGCAAAACACCAGTGGGTTCGGAAGAAATGGCCAGCCGCCGTTGATACTAATCTACACCGCAGCAGGCAATCCGACTGTTCAGTGCATCGCTTTCAGCTTGGATGGCCGCCGATTCACCAAGTTCGATGCCAACCCGGTTCTGAATCAAATAACCGCAGGCAATCGCGACCCAAAAGTATTTTGGCACGCGCCATCCAAAAAATGGATCATGACTTTGTACGTCGAGTTGAACAGAACCCACACCATACATTTCTTCAGCTCGCCTGATCTCAAGAACTGGACATACATGAGCCATACGGAGGGTTTCTTTGAATGCCCGGATTTCTTCGAGCTGCCGGTGGATGGCAACCCCGCCGACAAAAAATGGGTCCTCACCGCCGCCAGCAGCGAGTACATGATCGGCACCTTCGACGGCACAAGGTTCGTCCCCGAAACACCGAAACTGCCCGGTCATCGCGGACGCGGATTCTACGCGGCCCAGACTTTCAGCGACATCCCGCAAAGCGACGGCCGGCGCATCCAAATAGGCTGGTTCCAAACTGAAACACCCGGCATGCCTTTCAATCAATCAATGACCATCCCGCTCGAACTCAAATTGGCAAGCACAACACAGGGGCCGCGCCTGACTTGGTCCCCCATCAAAGAACTGCACATCCTGCGCACAAACACGCATGTCTTCAGACCGACAAAGCTGACACCTGAAAGCCCGAATCCCCTTGCAAATGTCAAAGCCGAATTGGTCGAAATCCGTGCTGAGTTCGAGCCGGGTAATCAAAGCATTCTGCTCTTCACCGCCCGCGGCGCAGAGATTTCCTACGACGCCAGAACGCAGAAACTCATTGTCAATGGCCATGCTGCGCCCGCCCCGCTCTTAAACGGAAGGCTCAATCTCACCATATACTGCGACCGAACAGGACTCGAGGTTTTCGCCAGCGGCGGATTAACCTACGTGCCAATGCCGTTTCAACCTGCACATGACAACCTGAGCCTCAGCCTCAAGACCGCCAACGGGTTTGTGAACATTATCAGCCTTGAAGTTCACAACCTCGATTCGGCTTGGCCGCAACGGTAGCGCCATCTGTCCTCCGCTCTGGCAGGAGCGCGGCGATTCTTCGCCGCACCCAGCAGGTGAATGTTCGGGCACATGATTTACGTGATGGAAACCGGTGTACGATCGGCCGCCGGATTGATGCGGCCGAGACGGCCGCGCTCCCGGCGCCGTTGTTTTCTCCAACGTGTGCAGGAGCGCGGGCATTCTTGCCCGCCCACAGCCCGTGAATGTTCGGGCGCCGGATTCGTGTGATCGAAACTCGTGCACGATCGGTCTTCGGGTTGATGCGGCCGGGGACGGCCGCGCTCCCGGCGCCGTTGCTTTTTCCAACGCTTTGCGGGAGCGCGGGCAAAAGAGACGATAGACCATGGACCGGGGACAAGGGCTGGGGTCATGGGCGAGAAGTCAGGGGACAGGGATCAGGGGACAACAACAAGAGTCTCAGACTTCCTGATCCCGCCGCACGAAAGTCCTCGCGCCGGAATCTGGGATGAGACGATTTTCCAGAATTCAGCCTGATTACCAAGGCTTTACGTGGAAAAACCTCGGTGTGCGGGATCAGGAAAAGCTCGCCGCTTTTTCCCCGGCGTCATGGGTCTGAGTCTCAATGTAATCACTGCTGCCAGTCCGCACGGGTTCAGAAGGGCCGAAGGCCCGATCTATGCCAGCCTGGGGCAACGCCCCAGGTAGGTGGGCACAATCAGTGACAGCAAGGGCTGAAAGCCCGGGCTATCACAGCAACGATTTCGCGTGTTTGGTGCGTTTCGTGGTAGGGACAAGGCCCATCCAAGCCCACTTGCCCGGAACTCTCACCGGAATAAAGCTATGGGTGTCGTGGTCTCGTCAGGTGGTGAGATTTGCGGGCTGGGCGGAATAGTGTCACGCAACCGAGCAGATTTGAAACGAGCATTCATCGAGGGGTAATACCGTTGAACGTTGTGCGTTGTACGTTGTGCGTTCTCGAACAGACAACCCAAATGATCAGCTCCTGAGCACTTTCAACGTACAACATTCAACTCGCAACGTTCAACCGGGTCGCGGTTTTGCCAACCGAATGGCTTTGTCCGCCCGCGGCCGTCAAAGTTCCGCCTTCAGGCGGAAGTGGTTGAAAGTTACTCTCGCAGCGCCGCATCCAGTGGGGGCGAGAAAGGTTTGGTGCGCGCTGCAGGACTTGAACCTGCGACCCCTTCCGTGTGAAGGAAGTGCTCTTCCACTGAGCTAAGCGCGCGCCACAATCACAGAACATTCACAGCCGCAGTTTCAGCTCATGCACGGACGCTACAACGCCATGTGTTTTCCCAATGGTTAACCGGTCGCTCCCCTCTTCGCAAGGTAAAAACACCGCAAAGTTTCTCTCTAACGTCATGGGGCCCCAGGCCGCCGCCGTGGCCGACTACCACATCATGGTTTTGAGGCCGCGGATTACACCGATTACACGGATGGGAGAAACGGAAAGCATCCATCCGCGAAATCCATGCCATCTGCGGCTGAAACTCTCCGCCATGGCCGCAGTGGCCAACCTCCGGAGCAGCCGCCGACTTGGTGCCCCTGTGGCTACTTTGGTTCCGGCTGGGCCGGGCTCCAAAATAAGCAGGCTAACGGTGGCTGTTACGCTGCGAACTGGACGGCTACAGGCAATCGCTCGAAATTGTTTGCTGCCATCAACGCCTGCGGCCTGAGCCTGGCCAGGCGCGAGACGTACCTGTCAGGGATGATTTCGAGCCGGTTGTTGTAGTGGGTGGCGATCTCGTTGAAGTACCCACGGGCAAGCGCAATTCGAGTCTCCGTATCAGCCAACTCTTTCTGGAGCCTGAGGAATGATTCCATTGCTTGCAGTTCCGGGTATCTCTCGGCCAATGCCGTGAGGATTGTGCCGATGGCGCTTGGGTCTGGTCCTGGCTGGCCGGGCGGCGTGGCTTCGAGCTGTGAGCGAAGAGCGGCCAACTCGGTCTGCACCTTCCGTTCATAGTCGCGCAATCCTGTCACGACCGCCACCAAAGCGCGTATCAGG
>JARYMD010000349.1 GCA_029907285.1 Verrucomicrobiota bacterium
CGGACTGCCGAAATCTCCCCAGCAACACCCCTTATGCCGACATGTTGACGATATGGTGACAGCCATGTTATTCCGGTAGGGCGCCCCGTCCCCGGCGCGCCGGCATGATATGCTGACAGCCATTTTATTCCGGTAGGGCGCGCCGGAGCTGCGACAGACAGTTTTCTCGTTTCCGCGCGAACGCAGAACCCTGGCAGCGATCGGTTGCTCGGCACTTTGGGCGTTGTCACGCCCGCAGCCGTCAGAGGGCAGTTCACACCCAGCCCCGTAGGGGCGGCATCTTTGTAGCAAGCCGGCACCCAACAAGGCGGCACAGTCCGTCAACTAATCGGAACTCGCAACGTCCAACCTTCATCCGCTCGGTTGTTTGCGGCACAGAATTGAGAATCAGCCCGCGAAGCGGGCTGCGACCAAATCCGCGCTTCCGCCAGCCTTTCGTTGGCCGGCAGCTTCTTGCGGCTAATCCTCCACGCGCGGATTTGGGTTGAACGTTCCAAAACAGACGACCCATTCGGTGAACCGATCTCAACGCTCAACGTTCAACTTGCAACGTACAACGGCGTCGCGGGTTGGCAAAGCGAATGCCATGGCAAAGGGTTTGAACTATGGCCGGTCGGCTTTATAATAGCGCGGCCCAAACTTGATTGGGGCATAATAGCCAGAAAGCGATTTGAATGGTAAAGATCAGCCAGTCAGACAATCACCACGCGGAGATCGGACCCAGTGATGCTTCGAACGGTTCTGTCCATTCGGAAAGAGGCGAATGCGAGCAGAAGGCCCATGGCACATGCCGATTTCTTGGGATCGACGTTGGAGCTGAGACCATCAAGGTCGTTGAGCTCATTAGAACCGAATCCGGCTTGCAGCGGGGAAGGTCGGAGGTCGTCGAGCATTTGAAGGAACCCGGCAGAATCCTGCTGGAGTTGCTTTCCCGTTTTGACTGGGAATCCGTGGACGGGGCGGCTGTGACGGGGCGGTTGAGCCGACTGGTGTCGCTGCCGCGCATACCTCTGAAGCAGGCACAGGCGCGGGCGTGCAGATTTCTTTTCGGAGGCAAACCGTTCACGATCGTTTCCATAGGCAGCCACGGCTTTTCTGTTCTTGAGCTGCGCGGAACCGGACTGGAGGTTTACCGTGAAAACAGCCGCTGTTCCCAGGGCACGGGCAATTTCCTGCGGCAGTTAACGGAGCGGTTCGATCTGACAGTGGAACAAGCAAGCGAAATTTCAGCCGACGTGCCTGACCCCGCGCCGCTTTCGGGCCGGTGCCCGGTGATTCTCAAGACTGACATGACGCACCTTGCGAACAAGGGCGAAGACAGGGCGCGCATTCTTGCAGGCTTGTTCGATGCTGTATGCGCCAATGTTCTGAACCTTGTAAAGCCGCGGTTGAGTCCGCCCGATGTTTTGCTGATAGGCGGGGTCAGCAGATCACGCCGTGTCAGGGACTGTTGCCAAAAGTTCCTTTCAGAAAAGGGGCTCAGGCTGCGGCAGATCGATCCCACTGACGCCGTGTTTTTTGAGGCATTGGGCGCGGCAATCGAGGCGTCCGAGCATGAGATTCGCGTTCCTGCGCTGGAACGGCTTCTTGAACCGGAGACAGAGGTTGCGCTCGAGCGTGTTCCACCCCTTGCCAACGCCCTGAAAATGGTGCGGCATTTGGAATCTCCGGCGCGCGCTGCCACCGACGGATCACCCCGGCCGATCATTCTTGGTTTCGACATCGGGTCCACAGGATCAAAGCTTGTCGCCATGGACGCCGAAAGAAAGGAAATGCTGTGGGAAACCTACAGGCGCACAGGCGGCAATCCGGTCGGCGCCGCCCAAGACCTGATGAAGCGTTTTACAGAATCGCATTTTGGCGCATGGCCTGTGGTTGCAATTGGCGTGACAGGCAGTGGCCGCGAAATCGTTGGATCGCTCATGATAACCTGTTACGGCCACGCCGCGGTGTTCATCATGAACGAAATTGTTGCGCACGCAGAAGGCGCCCTCCACTACGACCCGCGAGTGGACACCATATTCGAGATAGGCGGCCAGGACGCCAAATACATCCGGCTTGCCGGCGGACGGGTTGTGGATTGCGCCATGAACGAAGCGTGCAGTGCGGGCACCGGGTCTTTCATTGAGGAGCAGGGCCGGAAGTTTGCCGGGCTGGAAGACGTTGTTGCGTTGGGGCAAACGGCTCTCACGGCGCCGTTGGGAGTGTCCCTGGGCCAGCACTGTTCTGTTTTCATGGCGGAAGTGATTGACGAGGCGGTGGCGTCGGGCGTCGAGCAACCGGCGATTATTGCCGGTCTCTATGATTCCATAATCCAGAACTACCTCAACCGCGTCAAAGGCTGCAGATCGGTCGGCCAGGTGGTTTTTTGTCAGGGAATGCCCTTTTCGGCCGATGCTCTCGCGGCGGCAGTTGCACGACAGACAGGCAGCGAGGTTATCGTGCCGCCAAGCCCGGGCACTGTGGGCGCATTGGGAATAGCGCTGCTTGCGCGCAGGTTTCTTTCGATTCCAGATTTGAAACCGCTTGATGTGGGCTTGTTTCTCAGCGCCAAAGTCGAGCAAAAAACAACGTTCGTTTGCAAGTCAACCGTAGGTTGCGGCGGCGCAGGCAACAAATGCAAAATCGACAGCCTCAAAACAGTTGTTGGCGGACATCGCCAGGTGTTTAATTGGGGCGGCGCGTGTTCTCTTTACGACAAAGGCGTTCGAAAGGCAAAGCTGCCCGACCGTTCCCCCGACCCGTTCCGCGAACGGGAAGAGCTTGTTCAACGGCTGGTGGCAGAACGGCCCGTGCGCAACGGCAACAAACGCATTGCCATCACGGACGAGTTCACTTTGAAGGGCCTTTTCCCGTTCTTTGCCGCCTTCCTTTACGAGCTTGGGCTTGACCTGAAGTTCTTCACGGGTGCAGACCAGGAAACACTCAAACAGGGGATTCAGGAAGCAAACGTGCCGTTTTGTGCGCCGATGCAGTTGTTTCACGGTCTGGTCAGCCGGATGTCAGCCGACAATTCAGACCTGATCTTTCTGCCGATGCTGATCAATCTGCCGTCCGTACGAGACGAGAAACTGACCAAGACATGCCCAATCGTGCAGGGCGCGCCGGACGTGATCAGTTGGGGCGTGGGCCTGCGCGGCAACGGCCGCGTCATTTCACCGATAATCCAGTTCGGCCCCGGCAATCTTGATTCCAGCGCATTCCTCCAAAGCTGCCGGACACTGGCCAAAACTTTCGGTGTCTCCAACAACGAGTTTGAGCGCGCATTCGCCATCGCCCAAAAGGTCCAACAGGATTTCGACGCGCAATGCATCGAAATCGGGCGGCGAGCGCTTGCCTTTTGCGAAGCGCACGGTGTGCCGCCGGTTGTTGTGCTGGGCCGGCCCTACACAATTTACAATCGCGTGCTCAATTCAAACGTGCCCGCCCTGCTCCGTGAACAGGGCGCAATGGCAATCCCAATCGATTGTTACCCGGTCGGCCACGAACAGCCGGTGTTCCCGGATATTTACTGGGGATACGGCCAGCGAATACTCCGCGCGGCTCACCAGATTCGACGCACTCCGGGTGTGTACGGCATCTACGCAAGCAATTACTCGTGCGGGCCAGACAGCTTCAATCTGCATTTCTGCACGTATGTCATGGACGGCAAACCCTTCGCCGTCATCGAAACTGACGGGCACTCTGGCGACGCCGGCACCAAAACACGCGTCGAAGCGTTTCTCCACTGTGTCCGCGAAGACCGCCATTCGGCATGCGCAGCACCGCCCTCGACGAATTTTGAACAGCTTGGGCGAGGACGCGCGGGGTGGCACGACGTTCGCAAAAACCGCGAACGTGTCCTCATCCCAAGAATGGGCGTTGCCGCCCAGGTCGTTGCCGCCTGTTTCAGAGGGGCCGGCATCGACGCCGAGACTCTTCCAATGCCCGATCGCGAAGCCGTGCGCATGGGCAGAAGATATACTTCGGGCAAAGAGTGCCTCCCAATGTGCATCACTCTGGGCAGCCTGCTCCAACGCCTTGAAAAAGAAACCGACAAAACCAAACGTTTTGTGTTCTTGATGCCACGGGCAACCGGCCCCTGCAGATTCGGAGTGTACCACATGCTGGATCAGGTGGTCGTTGAACGCCTCGGCCTCGGTGACCGCGTGAGGATTTGGTCCCCAAACGACATCGATTATTACGCTGGTTTGCCACAGGGTTTCCGCATTCTCCTTTATTCCGGGGTCACAAGCGCTGATTCGCTTCTTCAGGCCTTGCTCGATGTCCGCCCCGTCGAAAAAGAAAAAGGCGCCGCAAATGAGATTTTCAAACGCTACCTCGAACGCCTTCTGAATCTCCTCGAACGCGCAGCCGCAGACGAACCGTCCCAAGCCCATGCACTGTGGCAGGCCGTCGGCGGCGAGTTGTTCGGGTTGCGCGACCTGCTGCGCGAAGCAGCAAACGAGTTCGCAGCGATCAAATCCGACCGGCGTATTCCAACGGTTCTCGTCGTGGGCGAGATATACGTGCGACTCGATCCCTTCTCGAACGATTTCATCATCGACAAGCTCGAACAACGCGGCATCAGAGCACGGCTGGCGCCCACGACCGAATGGCTCGAGTACGTCGAGGAATGCAATCTCGAAGACGCACGCGCCATCGCGATCTCACAGCGCCTGGCCACGCGCGTCCAGG
>JARYMD010000034.1 GCA_029907285.1 Verrucomicrobiota bacterium
GAAACGGATGCTGCAGGAGGCTGTAGATGCGTTGTTTGACAATGGCCGGCATGGCCGGGCTGTGACGGGAGCGGGGAATCGGCCGTTGAAGTCATTGTCTGACATGCTGAAGGGCAAGTCCGGCCGGTTCCGTCAGAACCTGCTTGGGAAGCGGGTGGACTACTCGGGGCGTTCTGTGATTGTGATCGGGCCGGAGTTGAAACTTCACCAGTGTGGTTTGCCGAAGAAGATGGCGCTGGTGTTGTTTGAGCCGTTCATCATAAGGAAGCTGAAGGAGCGCGGGTATGTTCACACGGTGCGGTCGGCGAAGAAGATGATTGAGCGGCAATCTCCGGAGGTATGGGACATACTGGAAGAGGTGACGAAGGGGCATCCTGTGCTGTTGAATCGTGCGCCTACGTTGCATCGGCTTTCGATTCAGGCGTTTGAGCCGATACTCATTGAGGGGGAGGCGATACGGATTCATCCGCTGGTGTGCACGGCGTACAATGCGGACTTTGACGGTGACCAGATGGCGGTGCATGTGCCGTTGTCTGTTGAGGCGCAAATGGAAGCGCGGCTGTTGATGATGGCGCCTTTGAACATATTCAGTCCGTCGAGCGGCAAGCCGATCACGACTCCGACGCAGGACATTACGCTGGGGTGTTATTACATAACTGCCGAGCCGCGAACTCCGAAGAAGGATGGCCAGCGTTTGATGCTGTTCGGGTCAAAGGACGAGGTGATCACGGCGCACATGGACGGCGTGTTGCGGACGCATGACAGAATACTGCTGGCGAATCCGGATCGTGGCAGGGAGACCGTGTACGGTGATTCTCGCAGCAAGGTGATTGAGACGACTGTTGGGCGGGTGATATTCAGCGAAGTCTGGCCGCCGCAGTTGGGGTTCATAAACAGGGAGGTGGGAAAGACGCAGTTGGGGGACATAATATGGAACTGCTACAAGAAGTGCGGACACGAGCAGACCATAGCGGCGTTGGACAAGCTGAAGGAGCTGGGATTCAGGGAAGCGACGCGGTCGGGGGTGTCGATAGGGATTGATGACATGATCATCCCGAAGGAGAAGAAGCACGAGATTGAAGCGGCGCAGCGGCAGGTGCTTGAAGTTGAGAAGCAGTACAGGCGCGGCATCATCACGCCGCTGGAGAGGTACAACAAGATCATCGACATCTGGACGCATTGCACGGACAACATAATGAAGGTGATGATCGAGACCCTGAAGCAGAACCAGGGAAAGAGCGAGTACAATCCTGTCTGGCTGATGGTGGACTCCGGGGCGCGGGGGAACAGGAATCAGGTGCGCCAGCTTGCGGGTGTGCGCGGTCTGATGGCGAAGCCGGACGGCTCGATCATCGAACGTCCGATTCTGTCGAACTTCCGAGAGGGGCTTTCGGTGCTGGAGTACTTTATTTCGACGCATGGCGCGAGGAAGGGGCTGGCGGACACTGCGTTGAAGACCGCGGACTCCGGGTACATGACGCGGAAGCTGGTGGATGTTGCGCAGGACGTGATAGTGCGCGAGATGGACTGCGGGACGACCAACGGCATCTGGGTGTCTGAGATCAACGAGGGCGAGGATGTGGTGGTTCGTTTGTCGGAGAGGATCGTCGGCAGGTGTGCTGCGGATGATGTGTACGACCCGCACGATCGAAAGAAGAAACTTGTGCAGGCGAACCAGGAGATTGACGAGGCGGCGGCACGTCTCATTGAGGATGCGGGTGTGGAGCGTGTTCGGATACGTTCGGTGCTGACGTGCGAGAGCAAGCATGGTGTATGTGTTGCGTGTTACGGGAGGAATCTTGCGACCGGGGCGACGGCGAAGATGGGCGAAGCCGTTGGGATCATAGCGGCGCAGTCGATAGGCGAGCCCGGCACGCAATTGACGATGCGAACTTTCCACATCGGCGGGACGGCATCGCAGGTGTTCAAGGTGCCGCAGATCAAGGCGAAGCATGACGGTGTGGTGCGGTACAACGAACTGCGTTTGGTGACGCTGGCCGACGGGAACAACATTGTGTTGAACAAGACAGGGTCGATTTCCGTGCTGGGTGAAGACGGCCGGGAACTGGAGAATCACCCGCTGGTGATAGGCGCTGTGATCAAGGTGAAAGACGGCGGCAAGGTGAAGAAGGGGGAGACATTTGTTGAGTGGGACCCGTACCATTCGCCGATTCTGTCCGAGAAAGCCGGGCGCGTAGTGTTTCAGGACATCATAGAGGGTTTGACGATGAAGCAGGAGACCGATCCGACGACCGGCCGCGAGGCGATCGTGGTTATTGAGCACAAAGAGGACCTGCACCCGCAGATTCTGATTCAGGACGATGCGGGCGAGACTGTGGCGAGCTATGGGATTCCGGCGGGTGCTCACATAGTTGTTGAGAATGGGAGTGAGATTCCGGCCGGCGGGCTTCTAGCCAAGACGCCGCGCAGGACCACGAAGACGAAAGACATTACGGGAGGTCTGCCGCGGGTGGCGGAGCTGTTCGAGGCGCGCCGCCCCAAAGATGCCGCGGAGATATCGAAGATTGACGGTGTTGTTGATTTTGGACCAACGGTGCGGGGCAAGCGTGTGGTGATTGTGACGGACCCTCAAACGGGGGTGAAGGAAGAGCACATGATACCGATTGGCCGGCACGTGATAGTGTTCAAGGGTGATTTTGTGAAGAAGGGCCAGCAATTGACCGAGGGTCCGACGGTGCCGCATGAGATTCTGGACGTGTGCGGCCAGCAGGAGCTGCAGGAGTATCTAGTTAATGAGATACAGGGGGTTTACCGCCTCCAGGGTGTGACGATCAATGACAAGCACATTGAGATCATAATCCGCCAGATGCTTCGAAAGGTGAGAGTGACCGATCCGGGAGACACGAGCTTTCTGTGGGGCGAGCAGGTGGACAAGGTTTTGTTCGAGGAAGAGAACCAGCGGGTTGAGAAGATGGGCGGCAAACCTGCGGAAGGGCAGCCTGTGTTGCTTGGGATAACGAAGGCGTCGCTTGAAACGGAGAGTTTCTTCAGTGCGGCTTCGTTCCAGGACACAACGCGCGTATTGACGGAAGCGGCGACGATGGCCAAAGTGGATCATTTGCGCGGCTTCAAAGAGAACGTGATCATGGGGCACATCATACCTGCCGGGACGGGCTTTCCGAAGCATCGCAAGGTGGTGGTGAAACCCCTGGTTGAATCGTCAGTTGCGGAGGGTGAGACAGCGCAACTTGGCGAAGGGGGCGAGGGTCAAACTGCTGCTGCCGGCAGCGGAAATGTGTAGATGATTTTTTTCAAATTACTTGTTGCCAGAGTGGATTTTGTTGCTATGATCTTCGCTCCGCTTTCGCGCCGGAGACAGGGCGAGCGGTGAAACGGATTGGAAAGATTTGGGCTATTTGGCAATGCCAACGATCAATCAACTGTTGCGTTATGGGCGCAGGAAGCAGCGCCACAAGAGCAAGGCGCCTGCCCTGCGCGGGTCGCCGTTTCGGCGTGGTGTGTGTTTGCAAGTGATGACGCGGACACCCAAGAAGCCGAATTCCGCGATGCGGAAAGTGGCGAAGGTGCGGCTGACGAACGGTGCAGAAGTGATAGCTTACATTCCTGACGAGGGGCACAATTTGCAGGAGCACTCGATTGTGCTGGTGCGGGGCGGTCGTGTGAAGGACCTGCCCGGGGTTCGGTATCACATTGTGCGTGGGGTTTTGGACGCGGCTGGTGTTGAGAAGCGCCGTGTGAGCAGGTCGAAGTACGGCGTGAAGCGACCTAAGTCCGGGAAACCCGGTGCGGCTGGTGCGGCTGCTGCCGCGGGGCAGGCGGCACCTGCGGCCTAGAGTTTTGGCCGGGAACAGAGAGAGAATATGTCGCGACGACGTAGAGCCATAAAACGAGATGTTCTGCCGGATCCGAAATACAACTCATCGTTGGTTTCGAGGCTGGTGGATGTGGTGATGAAGTGCGGGAAAAAGACCGTTGCTGAGAAGATTGTTTACGGTGCTTTTGACGAGATCGTGAGCAAGAATCCGGCGGCAAATCCGCTGGAGATACTTCAACGTGCGATTGACAATGCGAAGCCGCGGCTTGAGGTGAAACCGCGCCGGGTGGGTGGTGCGACCTACCAGGTGCCACTGGAAGTTCCGCCTGACCGGCAGATTTCTCTGGCGATGCGGTGGATTGTTGATTTTGCCGACGGCCGCAAGGGAATTCCGATGCGGCAGGCGTTGGCTGCGGAGATACTTGAGGCGTGCCAGGGGCAGGGCAACGCCATAAGAAAAAGGGATGAAGTGCACAAGATGGCGCAGGCGAACAAGGCGTTCGCGCATTTCAGGTGGTAGGACGCGGGATTGAAAATGCGCCCCGCAGGCGAAGGCTGGCCGGGGCGCTTTTTCTCGGTGGAGATATTGATGGTAAGCGTAAAAGACAACGGCAAATCTGTGAGTTCACCGGAGCGTGAGTATTCAATGGACCGGCTTCGGAACATCGGGATTGCTGCGCACATTGATGCGGGCAAGACGACGACGACCGAGCGAATACTTTTTTACACCGGTTTGATACACAGGATGGGGGATGTTGATGATGGGAACACTGTGACTGACTGGATGGAACAGGAGCGTGAGCGCGGGATAACGATCACTGCTGCTGCAATAACGTGTTATTGGTCCCAGAAAGAAGAGGGCTTGGAGAAGCTTTTCGTCGGGGTGCCGCATCAGATCAACATCATAGACACGCCCGGACACGTTGATTTCACGGCCGAGGTTGAGCGTTCGATGCGTGTGCTGGATGGTGCTGTTGCGGTTTTCTGCGGCGTTGCCGGTGTTCAGCCTCAATCCGAGACTGTTTGGCGTCAGGCGACCAAGTACCGGGTGCCGCGGATAGCTTTCGTGAACAAGATGGACCGGGTGGGCGCGGATTTTGACAATGCGGTTGCGCAGATGCGGAAGCGTTTGGGTGCGTATGCTTATCCGGTGACGCTGCCCATTGGCAAGGAAGATTCGTTCGAAGGGGTTATCGACGTCATAAATCAGAAAGCGATTTTGTATTCGCCCGAAGACGAATCCGGCGCGAAGTACGAGGTGACTGGAATCCCGGCTGAGTATGAAGAACGTGCGAAGATAGCGTTGGCGGAGCTGATTGATGCTGTTTCGAACAAGGACGATGATCTTGCTGCGCTTGTGATTGAGGATCGCCCGATAGGGCCGCTTGACATCAAAGCTGCGATACGGCGTTTGACATGCAAACTGGAGATGGTTCCGGTTTTGTGCGGGTCGGCGTTTCGCAACCGCGGGGTACAACCTCTGATTGACGCCATTGTGGATTATTTGCCGTCGCCGTTGGAAGTTCCTGCGGCGGTTGGGCAGGACCCTGACGATCCGGAGGTGCCGGTGGAGGTTGCATCGGATGACAGGGGCAAGTTTTGCGCTTTGGCATTCAAGCTGTGGCCCGATCCATATGTTGGGAAGCTGGTGTTTTTCAGGGCATACCGTGGCCAGCTGAGGAGAGGCGACACGATTTACAATCCGCGGACGCGCCGCCGGGAGCGGGTCAGCCGTGTGCTTCGGATTCAGGCGGACGAGCGGATGGAGGTTGAGACGGTGTATGCCGGGGACATTGCGGCGTTGGTGGGTGTGAGGAACGTTACGACGGGCGACACGTTATGTGACGAAGACGCGCCGGTGATGCTTGAGCCGCCGTCGTTTCCCGAGCCGGTGTTGTCGATGGCGATTGAGCCGAAGACCAAAGCTGATCGCGACCGTTTGATGGAGGGGTTGCAGAGGTTGTCTGAGGAGGACCCGACATTCAGGGTGTACACGAACGAAGAGACGGGGCAACTGATTGTTGCCGGGATGGGCGAGCTGCATTTGGAGATAATACGTGATCGGCTGTTTCGGGAGTATCGCGTGGAGGCGAATGCCGGGCAGCCTCAGATTGCGTACAGGGAGACTGTGACGCGGGCGGCTGAGGGCGAAGGGAAGTTCATTCGGCAGACCGGCGGCAGAGGTCAGTACGGGCATGTTGTGATCAATTTGTCGCCTAACGGCCGTGGGAAAGGGGTGGAGATAGAGAATCGGATTTTTGGGGGTGCAATTCCGAAGGAGTACATACAGCCTGTGATTGACGGGTTGCGGGAGGGCATTGCTGGCGGGGTGCTGGCTGGGTATCCGATTGTTGATGTGAAGGTGGACATAATAGACGGCAGCTATCATGAAGTTGACTCGAGCGAGCTGGCGTTCAGGATGGCGGGGATTTTTGCGTTGAAAGATGCGGCGCGGAAGGCGGCGCCGATACTGTTGGAACCCATCATGCGGGTTGAGTGCACGACGCCGGAGGAGTATCAGGGTGATTTGCTCGGGGACCTGAACAGGCGTCGGGGCAAGATTACGAGCATAGAATCGAGAAACAACGCGGTGATTTTGCACGCTTTGGTGCCGTTGTCCGAAATGTTCGGGTATGCGACGGCGATTCGCTCTTTGTCGAAGGGGCGGGCTTCATATTCGATGGAGCCGCATTCGTTCGAGCCTGTTCCGGCTGGGCTGGCCGAGAACATTTTGGATTCGACCGGAGCGATGCAAATGCGAGGTTAAACCAGGAGTTAATTGTTCTTTGTATGGCGCGACAACGTATTCGAATCCGGCTTAAGGCGTACGATTACCGGATCATTGATCAGTCGGTGAAGGAAATAGTTGACACTGTCAAGCGGACTGGGTCGATGGTGTCCGGGCCGATCCCGCTGCCGACGCGTATTGAGCGATGTACGGTTCACCGTTCGCCGCATGCGGACAAGAAATCGATGGAGACATTCGAGCAGCGGACGCACAAGCGGTTGTTAGACATACTTGAACCGACTGCGAAGACGGTGGACGAGCTGAAGAAACTGAATTTGCCCGCTGGGGTGGACATAACCATCAAGATTTGACGTATGCTTGGTTTGCTAGGCAGAAAACTGGGTCAGACCCGCGTCTATGACGCGGAAGGCAGGCTTGTGCCTGTGACGGTAGTTTTGGCAGGGCCAAACCGTGTTTTGCAGTGCAAGAGCAAGGAAACAGACGGCTACGATGCGGTGCAGCTTGGGTTTGGGGACCGGAAACTGCGCAGGCTGACCAAGCCGATGATAGGTCATCTTGCCAAGTACGGTGCGCTTCCGGCTGAGAAGGGGGATCGATCATCGGGCGGTGGCGAGGGTGAAGGCGGGAAGAAGCGCGCAGGAAAACCGGCGGGGGCTGGCGATGGCGGCAGACCGGGCGTGATCAGTGGTGTTGCGCGGATACGGGAATTTCGTGATTTTCCGGTGAAAGTGAAGCCGGGTGATTTGATTGGTCCTGGCAGTCCGGGGATGTTTGCTGCTGGTGATTATGTTGATGCGATAGGGATAACGAAGGGCCGCGGGTTCGAGGGTGTTGTAAAGCGGCATGGTTTTCGGGGCGGCGATTTGTCGCACGGTTCGAAAGGATGGCACAGGCGGCCGGGTGCGATTGGGCAACGTCTGTTTCCCGGGACCGTTCGGCGCGGGTTGCGGATGCCGGGCCACATGGGGCAAGTGCGGCGGACGGTGCAGAACCTTGAAGTGATAAGAGTTTTGCCTGAGGAGCACATAGTGCTGGTGAAGGGCGCGATTCCCGGGGCCAAAGGGGATTATGTGATCCTGAGAGAGGCAAAGAAGATGCCGAAAGCGGCTGTGAAGGCGATGAGAGAGAGAAAAGCCAAGGAAGCTGAAGAGAGCAAGAGCAAGGGCAAGGGCGGGGCGAAGTCTGGCAAATGAGGCAGGCGATGAAACTTACGGTCAAAGACATCAAAGGGCAGGCGACGGGCGAGATTGAAATTGGGTTTTCGCTGGTTGAAGACGGTCGTGGCACGCAGGCGGTGCACAACAGTGTTGTAGCGCATTTGGCGAATCGGCGCAGTGGCACGGCTTGCACGAAGACGATGGGTGAGGTTGCGGGGACGGGCAAGAAACCGTGGCGGCAGAAGGGAACAGGGCGAGCCCGGGCTGGGTCGTTTCAATCGCCGTTGTGGGTGGGTGGCGGTGTTGTATTTGGTCCGAAGCCGCGGGATTACAGCAAGAAACTGCCGAAGACGGCAAAGGCGCTTGGTTTGAGGAAGGCATTGAGCGAGCGGTTGAAGGCTGGTGATGTGATGGTTGTTGAGGATTTGAAACTTTCGGCGCCGAAGACGAAGGAGTTTGTGGGGGTGCTGGGGGCGCTGGAGTTGGGTGCCAGGAAGACGCTTGTTGTGTGTGAGGGGGGCGACAGGAATCTGATGTTGGCGGCGCGGAATGTGCCGGGTGTGGACATTACGACCGGTCGGGAGCTGAACACCTATCAGGTGTTGCGTTACGACAAGCTATTGTTCACGCGGCTTGGGTTTAAGCAGGTGGAAGAACGGCTTAAGTAACATGAATCCATTTGAGATCATCAAGACTGCCCGTTTGACAGAGAAAGGCAGTATTCAGACGGAGAAGCACAACCAGTACACGGTTGTGGCTGACCGTCGTGCGACGAAGCCTCAGATTCGGCGGGCGGTTGAGGAGTTGTTCAAGGTGAAGGTGATCAACGTGCGGACGATGAACGTGCGCGGGAAGCTGCGCCGGCGTCTTACGCGGTCGGCCGGGCGTTCGCCTGGATGGAAGAAGGCGATTGTTACGCTCAAGGAAGGGGACAAGATTGTATTGACGTGAGGAGGTGATTTGCGATGGCTGTAAAAACATTCAGACCGATTACTCCGTCGAGGCGGTACATAACCGTCGCCAGTTTTGAGGAGGTGACGAAGGACCGTCCTGAGCGGAAGCTGGTTGAGGTGCGGAAGAAGACCGGGGGACGGAACTGTTATGGTCGTGTTACTGCGCGCGGCATAGGCGGCGGGCACAAACAGAAGATCCGGATAGTTGATTTCAAGCGGAACAAGATTGGCGTGGCAGCGACTGTCAAGGCGATTGAATATGATCCAATCCGTTCTGCGCGGATAGCGCTGTTGGAGTACAAGGATGGGGAGAAGAGATACATAATTGCGCCGGATGGTTTGCGGGTTGGGGCGACGCTGATGAGCGGTCCTGACGCGCCGCCTGAAGTGGGGAACAGTTTGCCGTTGAAGTCGATACCTGTTGGGTTGTCGATTCACAACATTGAGTTGATTCCGGGGCGTGGCGGTCAACTTGTGCGTGCTGCCGGGGGGGCGGCGACGCTGATGTCGCGGGACGAAGGTTACGCATTGGTGCGTTTGCCTTCCGGGGAGATTCGGAAGATAAACGAGAAATGCTACGCGACGATAGGCCAGGTGGGCAATTTGGAGCATGAGAATGTGGTATTGGGGAAGGCGGGGCGGTCCCGTCATCGTGGGATAAGGCCGATCACGCGCGGTGTGGCGCGGAACCCGGTTGATCACCCGAATGGCGGTGGTGCTGGGAAGGCCAAGAGCGGTGGTGGTTGGCAACAATTGACCTCGCCGTGGGGGTTGCTGGCAAAGGGGTACCGGACGCGCGACAGGCGGAAGCGGTCGAGCAGGTTCATAGTGATTCGGCGGGATGGACGTCCGATGAAATCAAGGTAAAGGCGTATGGCACGGTCGATAAAGAAAGGTCCGTTTGTTGATTTGCCTCTTCTGGAGAAGATTCAGAAGGCGAAGGAGACGAAGTCAAAGACGGCGATCAAGACATGGTCGCGTCGGTCAACGATCACGCCTGATTTCGTGGGCTTGACGTTCAACGTGCACAATGGGAAAATATTCGTTCCCGTTTTTGTCACGGAAAACATGGTTGGGCACAAACTTGGCGAGTTTGCACCGACGCGGACTTTCAAGAAGCACGGTGCGCACACGGCCAAAGCGGAAGCGAAGTAGCAGTATGGAAGTCAAGGCCATAACACGGAACGCGCCGATGTCGGCGCAGAAGATGCGCGAGGTGGTGCGGCAGGTTCAGGGCATGCGGGCGGTGGAAGCTGCTGCTGTGTTGGCGGCGGTGCCGCGGAAGTCGGCGCGGCTGGTCGCCAAGACGCTGAAATCGGCGATGGCGAACGCGGAGCACAATCACAATTTGAAGCCTGATGTGCTTTGGATCAAGGAAGCGGTGGCTGGGACGGCGACGCCATTGAAGCGGTATGTTGCGAAGGCGCGCGGTTCTCCGGGTCCGGTTTTGAAGCGGCGGTGTCACATCAGGATAGTGTTGTCAGATCAATTTAATTTGGATCAGTAATTGCCATGGGTCAGAAAACCAATCCGATCGGGTTGAGAGTTGCGGTCAACAGAGACTGGCAATCTCGGTGGTATGCCAACAGGCGTGAATTTGGGGGGCTACTGGTGGAGGACACCAGGATTCGCAGGTTTCTGAAGAGCAAACTGGAATCGGCGGCTGTGCCGAAGATTCAGATTGAGCGAGCCGCCAACAGATGCCGAGTAACGATTTTCACAGCGCGGCCTGCGGTGGTCATAGGGAGGAAAGGCGCCGAGATTGATCGGCTGAAGGAAGAATTGAGCAAGATGACCGGCAAGGAGATATACATCGACGTGCTGGAGGTGAAGAATCCGGATTTGAACGCGCAACTGGTGGCGGAGAACGTGGCTCTGCAGTTGGAGCGGCGGATATCATTTCGGCGCGCGATGAAGAAGGCTGTGCAGACAGCGATGGATCAGGGGGCGGCGGGGATTCGGATTCGGTGTGCGGGGCGACTTGGCGGGGCGGAGCTGGCGAGGTCAGAGACGTACCATGAAGGGCGTGTGCCGCTGCACACGTTGCGAGCGAAGATAGACTATGGTTTTGCCGAGGCGAACACTGTGTATGGGAAGCTTGGGATCAAGTGTTGGATATGCCATGGTGAGGCCAAGGCGGAGAAGAAGGCTGTGCCTGCGGGGTCAGCTGCGCGTGACGACAAGGAATAACGGAAGAGAGGAGAGGATGTTGCCATGCCGATGATGCCATCACGAGTCAAGTACCGGAAGCAGCAGCGCGGGAGCAGGAGGGGGTTGGCGACGCGTTGCAACCGGGTTGCGTACGGCGAATATGGATTGCAGGCTCTGGGGCGGTGCTGGTTGGACACCAAACAGATTGAGGCGGCGCGAGTGGCAATCAGCCGGCACATGAAACGCCGCGGCAAGATGTGGATACGGGTTTTTCCTGACAAGCCGATAACGAAGAAGCCCTTGGAGACGCGAATGGGAACGGGCAAAGGCGCGGTCGAGAGCTGGGTTGCGGTTGTGAAGCCTGCGACGATTCTGTTTGAGGTGGATGGTGTGAGCGAGGAAGTTGCGCGGACGTCGCTGAGGCTTGCGGCGAGCAAGTTGCCGGTGCCGACGAAATTTGTTTCGCGTCATCGGCGAGGATAGGAGGTTGGAGCTATGGCGAAGACGGCCAAGAAAATGTCCGAGATCAGGGAAAAGACGGCTGTGGAGCTGGCGGCGATGAGCCGGGATTTGCGGCAGGAGCTGTTCAATCTGCGTTTGCAGAAGGCGAGCAGCCGATTGGAGAATCCGGCGCGCTTGCGGCTTTTGCGGCGAGAGATTGCGCGGGTGGAGACGGTTTTGTCGAAGTTGCGGCGCAAAGCGGCGCGAGGATAGAGTTATCGTGTGATTATGTCGGATTTACAGAAAGATCGGGGAATGCGGAAAGAGCGGGTGGGTGTTGTTTTGTCTGACAAGATGGACAAGACGATAGTTGTGCGTGTTGAGCGGCGGCTGCGTCATCCGCGTTTGAAGAAGGTGATAACGCGCTACAAGAAGCTTTACGCTCATGATGAGAAGGGCGAGGCGAAGGCGGGCGACGTGGTGCGAATCAGCGAGACACGACCGCTGTCGAAGCTGAAGAGGTGGCGTTTGGTGGAAATCATTGGGCGGGAGCAAGCTTCAGGGCTTGCTGCCGCCGGGGTTACGGAGGGTTGAATTTATGTTGCAGGTTCGATCGATACTTGAGGTGGCCGACAATTCCGGCGCGAAGCGTGCTGCTGCGATTGGCGTGCTGGGCCGGAACCAGCGTTACGCGCGTGTGGGTGATATTATAAAGGCGCATATCAAGGAGGCAGCGCCTGACGGTGCGGTGAAGAAAGGGGACGTTGTGACAGCGGTTGTGGTGCGGACCAAGAAGGCCATTCACAGGAGCGACGGGTCGTATTTGAGATTTGATTCAAATGCGATAGTGATCATTGACAACGACCTGAATCCGAAGGGGACGCGGATTTTTGGTCCTGTAGCGAGGGAACTGCGAGATTTGAAGTTTATGAAAATTGTGTCCCTTGCTCCTGAAGTTATTTGAAGCCATGCGCAAGTTTCACGTGAAGAAGAACGACACGGTGGTTGTTCTCTCCGGAACGGAGAAGGGCAAGCGCGGCCGGGTTATACGCGTGCTGAGGAAGAAGCAGCGTGTGATTGTTGAGGGTGTCAAGATGATCAAGCGGCACATGCGCAAGAGCCAGTTGCGTCCGCAGGGTGAGATTGTTGAGATGGAAGGGTCCATACACATTTCGAATGTTATGCGTGCGGACGAGTACGATGCGCGGCAGGCGCGCAGGCCGAAGCCGGCTGGTGCTGCATGAGTTGAGGCGACATGAAACCAAGACTTCAACAAAAATACTTCGAGGAAGTGCGGCCAGCTTTGATGGCCAAGCGTGGGTACAAGAACATCCACCAGGTGCCGCGGCTTGAGAAGATTGTGGTGCACATGGGGGTTAGTTCGTCTCTGGAGAAGACAGCCGTGGAAGATGCGGCGAAGGACCTTGCGATGATCACCGGGCGGCGTCCGGTGATTGACAAATCGCGGAAGAGCGTTGCGAACTTCAAGTTGCGGAAGGGGCAGCCGATAGGGTGTCATGTGACTTTGAGGCGTGAGGTGATGTACGAGTTTTTGGACAGGTTGATAGCCACGGCACTGCCGCGCATCCGCGATTTCCGCGGGCTGTCGGTTCGGGCTTTTGACGGGCGTGGCAGTTATTCTTTGGGATTGGACGACCAGACGATCTTTCCGGAAATAGACCTCGACAAGATCAAGAGGCACCAGGGGATGGATGTGACCATTGTTACGACGGCGGGGACGGACGAGGAGGCGGTGGATTTGCTGAGGATGTTGGGGATGCCGTTTAGCGAAGGAAAGTGAAACAATGTTGGACTGAGAAAGTTTCAGAAGTATGGCGAAGAAATCGTGGATTGAGCGCGACAAGCGGAAGCGGGCAACGGTGAAGAAATACGCCGCGATTCGCGCGGAGCTGAAGGCGAAGAAGGACTACGTTGGGCTGGCCAAGCTGCCGCGTGATGCGAGTCCGGTGCGGGTGGTGAACCGCTGCAAAGTGACTGGTCGGCGGCATAGTTATTTGCGGAAGTTCGGGGTGTCGCGTTTGACTTTCCGGGAGATGGCATTAGCCGGGCAGATACCGGGTTTGACGAAAGCCAGTTGGTGAGAATATGACGGACCCGATTGCTGATTTTCTGACTCGGATTCGCAATGCGAACAAGGCGCTTGTGGCCGAGGTTGAAGTTAACCACTCGACGTTGAAGGAGCGGATAGCGATGCTGCTGAAGCGGGAGGGGTACATAGCGGACTATCACGTGGAAGGGACGAACAAGAAGACGCTGAAGGTTCGTTTGAAGTTCCACGGGCGGAAGGGTGTTATTGAGGGTGTGAAGCGGGTTAGCAAGCCCGGGCTGCGGCAATACGTTGATGCGGACAGCATACCGCGTGTTTTGGGCGGCATGGGGGTTGCGATACTGTCAACGTCCCGGGGCGTGATGACGGGTGCTGAAGCACGGAGGGCCAACGTTGGCGGCGAGGTTATATGTTACGTTTGGTAGGAAGGGAGATTTGCGATGTCTAGAATAGGCAAACTGCCGATTCCCATTCCGGCGCAGGTGAAGGTTAATATCACCGAGGGTGTGGTATTCGTTGAGGGGCCGAAAGGCAAACTGCAGATGGCGATCCCGCGACGGACATCTGTGAGCCGCGAAGGGGACAAACTTGTTGTGGTTCGGGACGGGGATGACGACGAGGCGAAGGCGCGTCACGGGCTGGCGCGGGCGTTGCTTGCCAACATGGTGCGAGGCGCGGCCGAGGGTTACGTGAAGAAACTTGAGATACAGGGCGTCGGTTACAAGGCGTCGGTTCAGGGCAATGTAGTGACTTTGCTTTTGGGGCATTCGCATCCGATCGAGTACCCGTTGCCGCCGCAGGTGACTGTCACTGTTGAAGAGAACACGAAACTGACGGTTAGCGGGCCGGACAAGCAGGTTGTTGGGCAGGTTGCGGCGGACCTGCGTGGTTTCCATCCGCCCGAGCCTTACAAGGGCAAGGGAATCCGATACGTTGGGGAGCGAGTTATTCGGAAGGAAGGCAAGAAGGTGCAATGATGCGGGGTGGTTTTTGACGGTTTTGCAATAGAAAGATGAGACCGGAAAAGAAACAGCGACTTGAGCAGCGGCGGCGGTGGCGAATCCGGCGGAAGATTACCGGGACAGCGGAACGTCCCAGGATGAGCGTCCGGTTTACGGGCCGCCACATATACGTGCAATTCATAGACGACCAGCGAGGTGTTACGATTGCGGCGACATCGACGCGGAGCAAGCTCCTGGCTGACAAGGGGCCGTGGAAAGCCAACGTTGACAGTGCGAGCAAACTTGGGGCGATAGCTGCGGAGGTGGCGAAAACGAACGGGATAACGAAGGTTGTGTTTGACCGCAGTGGAGCGTTGTATCACGGGAAGGTGAAGGCTCTGGCCGATGCTGCGCGCCAGGCGGGATTGGCATTTTAGGAAAATAACAGGCAATGAGCGTAACAGAATCGGGCAAATCTTCGAATGGTGAGGGGCGGGTTGCCGCCCGCGGTCCGGGCCGTGAAGGGCGTTTTGGGCGCCGTTCACGAGCGCCGGTTGAGGTCACAGACCAGCCTTTGGATGGGGAAACCGGAGAGGAGTTGGTTGAGAAGGTTGTTTTTGTTAACAGGTCCGCGAAGGTGGTTAAAGGGGGCCGGCGGTTCAGTTTCAGCGCGCTTGTGGTTGTTGGGGACAAGAAAGGGCGTGTTGGGCTTGGCCTTGGGAAGGCGGGCGAGGTGGCCGATGCCATTCGGAAGGCGGGGGAGAATGCGAAGCGGAGCATGGTTGAGGTTGCGACGCTTGAGGCGACAATTCCGCACGAAGTGGTTGGTGTGCATGGTGGTGCGCGGGTGTTGTTGAAGCCGGCATCGCTTGGGACCGGGATTATCGCGGGCAGGACGGTGCGAGCCGTCGTGGAATCGGCTGGTGTTCGCGATGTGTTGACCAAGTCCCTTGGTTCGAAGAATCCCGCCAATGTGGCGAAAGCGACGCTTAATGCATTGCTGTCACTGCGGCGCCGTGAGGAGATTTACAAACAACGCGGGTTGCCGTTGCCGGAGAGGGCTTCGGCGGCCAGTACGCCTGTAACAGTTTAATGAGTATGCGTCTTCACACATTGAAACCACGGCCGGGTGCGAGGCACCCGAGGAAACGGCTTGGGATTGGCCGATCATCCGGGCATGGCAAGACCAGCGGCCGGGGCGGCAAGGGGCAGACTGCGCGGTCTGGTGGAACAATTCGTATTGGGTTTGAAGGCGGCCAGATGCCGCTGATTCGGCGGATGCCGAAGCGCGGTTTCAACAATGCGCGATTTGGCACCCGGTATTTGCCGGTGAACGTTGGCGATTTGAACAGGTTCCCGGAAGGGAGCAGGGTGGATGAATCTGACCTGAGGAAGGCGGGGCTTGTGAACGGTCGTGCGGACGGCATCAAGGTTCTAGGGGGAGGGGAACTGAACCACAAGCTGACTGTTTGTGCGCATGCTTTCAGCGCTTCCGCCAGGAAGAAGATTGAGGGCCTTGGTGGGACTTGCGAGACTGTGGAACGTTCGGCGCCGGGGAAGTAAGGATTCGATGAACCTATGCTGAGGTCGATTCTCCAGACGTTCGCCAATTGCTTCAGGATTCCCGAGCTCAGATCGAGAATCTTCTTCACGATGATGCTGTTGGCGGTTTGTCGCGTTGTGGCATTGGTTCCGATTCCGGGGCTGGATGGTGCCACTTTGGCGAAGTTCTTCGAGGAGAATGCAAGCCGCGGTGGCGGGCTGTTGGGGATGTACAGCCTGTTTACCGGGGGCGCTTTGGAACGCTGCGCGATTGGGTCATTGGGGATCATGCCTTACATCAGTGCGACGATCATTCTGCAGCTTTTGAGTGCTGTGGTGCCTCAGTTGAGCAAGATGGTTCGGGAGGAGGGCGGCCGGGTCAAGATCATCCAGTACGGCCGTTATTTGACGGTGTTGCTTTGTCTTGGGCAGGGCTTTTTCATGGCGTTGAGCTGGGAGAATCCTGAGAAAGTGTTTGGTGCCGGGTTTCCGGGGGACCTTGTTTTGATGGAGAACATGTGGTGGTACAGGGTTCAGACTGTGCTGCTGCTGACGACTGGGACGCTGTTGTTGATGTGGTTGGGAGAGCAGATAACTGATCGCGGGATTGGCAACGGGGTGTCGTTGGTGATAACGATTGGGATTCTATCGAGATTGCCTCAGGCCATTACGGCGACGTGGATGAAGTTCTTCCCGCCGCGTGGCACGACGCAGATGGGGTGGAATTTCTTCCATGCGATTGCGTTGTTGTTGCTGTTGCTTGCCGTGGTGGCGGCGGTTGTGGCTGTGACCCAGGCGCAGCGGAAGATTCCGGTGCAATATGCGCAACGCGCTGTTGGGCGGAAGGTTTACGCGGGCGGGACATCGTTTATGCCGCTTCGGGTCAACTATGCTGGCGTTATGCCGATCATATTTGCGCAGGCGATATTGATGTTTCCGGAGAAGATTTTCCTGTCGCTGGCTGGATTGACGAGGCAGAACCTTCCGGGGCTGTCGAAGGTTTGCGAGGCGGTTTATGTTCAATTGCAGCACGGGACATTCACCTATCTGACGCTGGAAGGGCTGATGATCCTGTTCTTTTCATATTTTTGGGTGGCGACACAGTTCAATGAGATTCAGATTGCGGACGATCTCAAGAAGTACGGCGGTTACATTCCCGGGGTTCGGCCGGGGCAGCACACGAGCGATTTTTTGCATCGCGCGATGAGCCGGATCACGCTTGCCGGGGCGATATTCTTGGCAGCGATAGCTGTGTTGCCGACGATTTTGTTCAGGTGGGTGGACGTGCCGTTTGAGATTGGGCAATTCTTTGGGGGCACGAGTCTGCTGATTACAGTTGGGGTACTGCTGGACACGATGCGCCAGATGGAGTCGCACTTGCTGATGCGGCACTATGATGGGTTTTTGAAGAAGGGGCGCATCAGGGGGCGGTTTTGATTAAGGCGGCGGTTTCCGGCCTGCAGCGAGCCTGCGGGGCTGGAGCTATCGCATCGATCTTTAACAAACACGAGTCTGCGGCTGTCGCTTTACGATGATAATTCTAAAAAGCGAATGTGACCAGGAAGCCATGAGGGCTGCCGGGCGGATTGCAGCGGCGGTCTTGGACGAGGTGGCGGCGTATGTGACTCCGGGGATGACGACTCGGGAGATTGAGAAGTACGCTGCGGCTCGGATCAAGCACTATGGGGCTCGGAGTGCGTTTCTGGGTTACAAGAACTACCCGTGTCATTTGTGTATTTCGGTGAACGACGAGGTTGTGCACGGGCTGGCTGGGGACCGGCGGCTGGAATTTGGGGACCTTGTCAGTCTTGATATTGGGGTGTATTATAATGATTTTGTTGGCGACACGGCGCGGACGGTGCCGGTTGGCGGTTGCAGTCCCGAGGCCCAGAATTTGTTGGATGTGACAGAGCGGGCATTATGGGAAGGCATTCGGCAGGCTGTGCCGGGGAACCGGGTGGTGGACATATCGCGCGCCATTCAGGAGACTGTTGAGAAGCACGGGTACAGCGTGGTGCGTGAGTTTGTTGGCCATGGGATAGGCCGTGCGATGCACGAGGACCCGCAGGTGCCGAACTTTGTGGACACCGATCGGTCGCCGCGGTTGCGTCCGGGGATGACGTTGGCGATTGAGCCGATGGTGAATGCAGGCCGGGCGGGTGTGCGAGTGTTGTCGGATGGGTGGACTGTGGTGACAGAAGATGGTTCACTGTCTGCGCACTTTGAGCACACGATTTTGGTGA
>JARYMD010000350.1 GCA_029907285.1 Verrucomicrobiota bacterium
TCAGAGAAATCCCGCACCGCAACCGTTACTGGAAAAACAACCCGCGAAAATCAAGGGCCTAATCTAAGCGACATTCGTGTCTGTCCCCATATCGGCATCCGATGGGTTCCTCCGCAGACTTCGGCAACTGCGGATCGGAACAAGGGACGATTTGCGGGGCACGCCACAATCAGGGGGCAAAACCCAAACTGCGAGCTTGGCACCTTATTTGGGTCCACACCCAGACAACGAGCCTGTCACTTTATCCGACTCACCCAAGATGGCAGTGTCGTTGTGACCACCTTACCGGCTGCCAGAGAAGCAGATACGCAGGAATTGACCAAACTCGCGGCGTGGAAATTTTCGCAAATATGAACGATTTTCCAATATAGTTATACACCCAAAGCGGTCTGCAAAGCGGGCGTCTTCAAAAGGTTCAGAAATATGCGGGCTCCCGGAAATCTCACCGGAATGAAGCTCTGGGTGTCTTGATCTGGTCAGGCGCGGAGATTTCCGGGTTGGCGAAACGCACGCCGCGGCCGACGACAGCTCGTTTGACGTCACCGCGCTCTGCGCAGACCGCGTTTCGCGGGGCTGGCGGACGTCTTTTCCGCGGGTTTCTCGCCGGCAGCAAGCACGGTCTGAAAATGCGGCGGGTGCTCTTCTCTGGCAACAACTGCAACCTCGATCTGGCTGAACCCCGCAGTCTCAAGCCAGTTTTGAAGTTCCCCCTGCGAAAAACCCGGCCATTTGTCCCCGTACAACTCCCGGGCAGCAGCAAACTCGTGCCTTAGAAGATCGAGAACAAGGAGCCGGCCGCCCGATTTCAAGATGCGATGTGCACTGCGGATGGCGCGCAACGGGTCTTCGGCATGATGAAGTGCCTGGCTCAGAATGACCACGTCAACACTGGCATCTTCAATCGGCGGATCCTGCAAATCACCAAGCCGGAACTCGAGGTTCTTAAGCCCGTTCTTGCGCGCCTTGGCAGCGCCAAAAGCGACGATCTTCTCGCTGTTGTCAACCGCGATGACGCGTTTGCATCGTTTGGCAAGCAACTCGCTCACCAGCCCCTCCCCGGACCCGAGATCGGCAACCACAAGCGCGGGCAACATGCGCAACAACAGTTGCCCAAATGCCTGCCATGAACGCCCGGGACCATAGCTTCGATCAAATCGCCCCGCCACCTGATCGAAAAACAATTGAGCCTGATCGTGCCGCCGGACAAGCACCCGCCGCAAACCTGCCTGGTCCGATGCGTGTTCGGGAAGCTGCCGGGCGCCCTGCAATCCCTGAACCATGAGTTCCCGAGCGGGACCCACCATATCCGGCGAGAGCCGGTAGAAAACACACCGACCCGCACGGCGCGACTGAAGCAAGCCCGCGTTCTGAAGCAAACCCAAATGCGTTGAAATGCGCGACTGAGCCAGCCCGGTTATTTCCTGCAACTCATGGACAGACAACTCCTCCTTTTCGAGCAGAGCCAGAAGCCTGAGCCGCGTGGCATCAGCCATGGCCCGAAAAAGACGCAGAAAATCTGTCATGACAAAATTGGCAGTTGACTAATCTCCAACCGGATTTATCATCACATCGAGATATGTCAATGCAATTCTAAGACCAACAAAACATGAGCCATCGCTACTTATTCTCCTCGGAATCCGTCGGTGAAGGTCATCCTGACAAGGTCTGTGATCTGATTTCTGATTATGTGTTGGACGCGTGCCTTCGTCACGACAAGAACAGCCGTGTTGCCTGCGAATGCTATGCCAAGTCCAATTTCGTGATTGTTGGCGGCGAAATCACAATCCCCGGCCTCAAAGGCAAAAACCCCGGCGAAGTGATCGATTTCGTGAACATTGCAAGGCAGACCATTCGTGACATCGGCTACGTGCACGAAGACGACGTTTTCCATGCAGAAAAGGTCTTTGTGAATGTGTGCATAACGGGCCAGTCTGGCGACATCGCACAGGGCGTGGACGCGCGCAAAGCCGAGGGGAAAAAGAAGGCCGAACAGGGCGCCGGCGATCAGGGACTTATGTTCGGCTACGCATGCGATGAAACGCCTGAACTGATGCCTGCGCCGATAATGTTTGCACACCGGCTTGGCCGCGAACTCAACCGCATTCGCAAAACCGGCAAAGTGCCATGGCTCCGCCCGGACGGGAAAAGCCAGGTCACCGTCGAGTATGTGGACGGACGGCCGGCGCGGATTACGAATGTTGTCGTTTCGACCCAGCACACGCCTGATGTAAAGCATTCTCAAATCGAGGATTTCATAGTCCGAAACGTCATCAGGAAGGTCCTGCCGCCGAAACTGCTCACCCGCGACACGAAGTTCTTTGTTAATCCGACCGGGCGGTTTGTTGTTGGCGGGCCTCAAGGAGACACCGGGTTGACCGGTCGAAAGATCATCGTCGATACCTACGGCGGAATGGGGCGGCACGGCGGCGGGTGTTTCAGCGGCAAAGACCCGACCAAGGTTGACCGCAGCGCGGGTTACATGGGACGGTATGTGGCGAAGAACATTGTTGCTGCGGGCCTGGCTTCCAAGTGCGAAATACAGTTCGCCTACGCCATCGGGTATCCAGACCCGCTGTCGATCTGCGTGGACACATTCGGCACCGGCGTTGTCAGTGACGAAAAACTCACCAGCGCAGTCTGCAGGGTTTTCAGCTTCAAACCCGCTGACATCATCACTCAATTGGACCTTCGCCGGCCAATCTACGCCAAAACAACCAACTACGGGCATTTCGGGAAAAACGACCCCGACCTCACATGGGAACGCACAGACAAGGTCGAAGAATTGAAACGCGCTCTCAAGTAACAAGAACCGATTCAAAACCAAATGCCAACAACCGCTCTCAGTGCCACTGGTGAAAAGGCCGGTCCGGAAAGCTGCGCGATGAATAAACCCCGTATCGAACCGGCCGCTGGCAAGGACTTTTTCGTGAAAGATCTTTCCCTTGCCGACCTTGGACGAAAAGAAATCGCAATCGCTGAAAAAGAAATGCCCGGCTTGATGGCCGTGCGCGCGAAATACGGGCCGCTCAAACCGCTCAAAGGCGCCCGGGTCTCGGGCTCTCTCCACATGACAATCGAGACCGCGGTGCTGATCGAGACGCTTGTGGAGCTGGGTGCATCCGTGCGCTGGGCAAGCTGCAACATCTTCAGCACCCAGGACCACGCCGCCGCCGCAATCGCAAAATCCGGCATCAGCGTGTTCGCGTTTAAGGGCGAAAGCCTCGAAGAATACTGGTCTTTCACGTTGGCAGCCCTCACACACCCGGGCGGCAAAGGCCCGAATCTGGTGGTTGACGACGGCGGCGACGCAACGCTCCTTTTGCACAAAGGCTACGAAATGGAGCACGGCAGCGACTGGGTGAACAGCCCATCCGAAAGCCGCGAGGAACAGGTGATCAAGGACCTCCTGAAACGCTGCGCTGTCGAGCGGCCGGGCTGGTTCACAGCCGCAGTCAAGGAATGGGTCGGGGTTTCAGAAGAAACAACGACCGGTGTTCATAGGCTCTACCAAATGCTCGAGGCCGGCAAGCTTCTGATACCGGCGATAAACGTGAACGATTCCGTTACCAAGTCCAAGTTCGACAATCTGTACGGCTGCCGGGAATCGCTTGCGGACGGTTTGAAACGCGCACTGGGCGTCATGATCGCAGGCAAAACAGCCGTCGTGTGCGGCTATGGCGATGTTGGAAAGGGCAGCGCCCACAGTCTTCGCGGGTTTGGCTGCAGGGTTATTGTCACCGAAATCGACCCCATCAACGCGCTCCAGGCAGCCATGGAAGGATTCGAGGTGGCCATGGTCGAAGACACTCTCGGGCGGGCTGACATTTACGTGACCGCCACCGGGAACTGTGATGTCATCACCCTCGAGCACATGCTGCAAATGAAAGACCAGGCCATCGTTTGCAACATTGGCCACTTCGACAATGAAATACAGGTCGATAGGCTGAACAATCATCCGGGTGTCAAGCGCATCAACATCAAGCCGCAAGTGGACCGATACGACCTCCCAAATGGCAGAAGCATCTATCTGCTGGCCGAGGGCAGGCTTGTCAACCTCGGTTGCGCCGAAGGACATCCAAGTTTCGTGATGAGCAACAGCTTCACAAACCAGTGCCTTGCTCAGATGGACCTCTGGGCCAACAAAGGGTCTCGTGCAATCGGCGTTTATCGTCTCCCGAAAAAGCTGGATGAGGAAGTGGCACGGCTCCATCTCGAGAAGCTCGGGGTCAAACTCACACGGCTCACAAAGAAACAAGCCGATTACATCGGCGTTCCAATCGACGGCCCTTACAAGCCAGACCACTACCGATATTGACCGCGCCGATCTTGCCGGCCGAATAGCAGGCTCAGACCTCATGACGTCGGGGGAAAAACGGTGGTTTTTCCCGACCCCAAACGGCGAGGTCTTTGCACCTGCGCGCCAACTCAACGGACACTTGTTCACTGATTTGATCTGCATGTCACATGAAGGTCTTCCGCCCCAAAGGCTGGACTACAAACCGCGGCGGGCGGTTCAAACAATGGGCATTGCCAACCCGCGACCCCGTTGAACGTTGCGAGTTGAACGCTGTATGTTGAGCGTTCCTTTCAGTTGACCGGATGGGTCGCCTGTTTGGGAACGTTCAG
>JARYMD010000351.1 GCA_029907285.1 Verrucomicrobiota bacterium
GCCCCAGAAATTACCGCCAGGTAATTATCAGAACCAAACAATCAAATGAGAGACCTCAACAAAGCTGGGATGCGCCCTATCCGCGGGCGGGCTGGAATTTGGGCTGTTCCGACCTTGAGCCTCGCGGTAAAGTCCAGCTCGTGGACAAGCGTGTTATTATGAACCGGATCAAACCAATTCACGTGTTGTTGCATCTGTTTCTTGTGGTTGCTGTGGCGCGGGGCGCTGATGTGCAAACCTGCAGTTTGACGGCGGATGTCGATCGCGCCGGGCCGGCAATATCTCCGTATCTTTACGGCCAATTCATCGAACACCTTGGGCGATGCATCCGTGACGGCATTTGGGCTGAAAAGCTCCGCGACCGCAAGTTTCTGCTCGAACCTGGCAAAACGTGGCAAGTGCTGAAACCCGAGGGCGCAGCCTTCGAAGCTTTTCATGACCCGGCGGGAGCATATGCAGGCAATCATTGCATGGCCATGGAGTTGCGAGAACCAAGCGCCAGCCCGTGTGGCATCGTGCAGACGAACATCATTCTGACAGCCGGCAAGGAATACAGCGGTTACATAGTGTTGGCCAGTTTGCGAGGGCCCGCAAAGGTCGAAGTGCGCCTGCATTGGGGCGAAAACGATGAGATGAGACAAAGCGCCATTATCAATGTCCCAGATTCCAAATACAAAAAAGTGCCATTTCGGTTTCGTGCCGGTGCCACCACTGATGCCGGCAAATTTTCCGTGTGCATGACTGAGCCGGGGCTTGTCTGGCTTGGCTGCGTTTCACTGATGCCGGCGGATAACAAAGATGGCATGCGCGCCGACACTCTGGCCCTGATAAGGAAACTGGCGCCGCCGGTCACACGTTGGCCCGGAGGCAACTTCGTTTCCGGTTACAATTGGAAGGACGGCATTGGCGAGCGAGACCGCCGCCCACCTCGTTGGGAACGCGCATGGAATGACGTCGAAGATAACGACTTCGGGGTCGATGATTTTCTCCGGTTTTGCGAGATGGTTGGGACCGAGCCGTACATTGCGGTCAATACCGGTCTTGGTTCTGCCGCAGACGCAGCAGATGAAGTCGAGTATGTCACGGGCTCGCCGCAGTCCAGGTGGGGTGCAGTCCGCGCGCAGAACGGGCGACGGTCCCCGTACAAAGTCACGTGGTGGGGGATTGGCAATGAAATGTATGGCGATTGGCAGCTCGGACATGTTTCTGTCGAGCGATACGCGGCCAGACACAATGCCTTTGTCGCTGCAATGAAAGCGCGGAACCCGGCGATCAAGGTCATAGCAGTCGGCAGCCCGGGCCGATGGAACGACGTTATACTGCCGCAGTGCGCGGCAAACATGGACCTGCTCAGCGCTCACCATTATTCCGAGCGCAAACTGAGAGTGCCACTCTCGCCCTCTGAAGCGGCCGAGTACGAACGCAACTTCGACAATTGGTCTGGCGATGTTGCCGCTGGCATTCGCAGATTGGTCGGCGATTTCCGCCAACGGCTGGACAAAGGTGACAACAACGTGAAAAAGGTCCGGCTCGCAATAGACGAATGGGGGATTGTTCGGGACTGGAATTCTGCGCCGGACGGGCCGGGCGTTGGCGCATTCGAGCACTATTACATGTTGGGTGATGCAATCGCCGCCGCGCGCGCATTGCACGAAATACTCCGGTCATCCGATGTCGTTGCAATGGCCAACTGGGCACAGACAGTTAACGTCATCGCGACGATCAAAAGCCGGGGCGACCATGCCGTGCTCGATCCGGTCGGCCATGTGCTTGCCGCCTACAAGCCAAGCGTCACCGGCGCCATTGTTCCAGTGACAGTCTCTGATCAAGCCAAGATTGATGCTGTTGCAGCATGGAATCCGAAGAAACATCGGCTTGCGCTGGGCCTGATCAACTATTCGACGGACATTTCTTACGGCATGGACATCCGGCTCGACAGCTTGCGGCCGGCACGCGTCCTGAGTGCCTCCCAAATCAACGGGTCATCCCTTGACGCAACAAATGTTCCGGGCAAACCGGAGCTGGTCACCACGCGATCGCTAAACCTCTCGAACACGTTGGACGAACCTGTCCCACTGCCTCCGCATTCCATCACGGTCCTGGAATTGGAATGCAGGCAGAATTAGCGAGGCCCCGCTTCAGATTGACCAGCCCGCAAAGCATCCCGCGCCGCCGATTCGTGTCAGAGGAATGCTGGCAGGCGACTGAGTGTGGTCCTTTGGCATCTGCCTGCCTCGCTTGGTTGTGATGGAAGGAACCGCGTCGTGCGGTTCAGCGCGCATTTCGATCAAGCGCATGCGATGTCCGGACATTCACCGTCCGGGGGCGGCCAAGAATGGCCGCGCTTCAATTCACGGCAGGGTTTAAGCTCGGTGCGGCGAAGAATCGCCGCGCTCCCGCAACGCGTTGGGAAAAGCAACGGCGCCGGGAGCGCAGCCGTCCTCGGCCGCATCAACCCGACGACGCATCCTACACGAGCTTCGATCACGCAAATCCGGCCCACCAGCCACACACAGCAAAGGCTTCAGTGCGGTGAGGTTTCAGCGCTAACAACTGGCGGATCAGAGGCAGTAGGGGTACCGTTGTGGGCGGGTGAGGAGACGGTTGGCTTGTTCGTCGCCGACGACTTTTTCGTTGACGCCGTCCCAGACCAGCTTTCTTCCGAGGATATACGAGAGATTCCCGAGATTGCACAGCGTAGCTGTCCTGTGCCCGATCTCGATGTCAACCGCGGGCCGAAGATGTCCTTCGCGAATTGATTTAAACCAGTCGGCTTTGTGGTTCATGTTGAAGTCTTCGTATTCATCGGTGCGATAGACTTCCTTGCCGCCGGGGGGCAGTTTGAAGTTGATTGCTTCGGGGTTGGCGGGTCTGTAACCGCCTTCCCATTCAAGCACCAGATGCCCGCTTTCGCCCCAGAACACATTGCCGAACTCGGTTTGACCGACCTTGTTGCCAGGCTGGCCCCATTCGAGTGTCCAGTCCGGGTCTTTGAACTGGTAAACGACTTCCATTGTGACAGGACAATCCCACAAGCCGCGCGGGGGAGGGGTGCCGCGCGCTTCGACCGTGAACGAGACCTGGTTGTCGGCGTCCATGCACCACAGGATTGTGCTGAACTGATGTGCGCCGCGATCGCGGATTTGGCCGCCGCCTGATTCGAGGAACCATCTGAAATTGGCCGGATGATAACGCCGGTTGAACGGGCGCAACGGCAATGGCCCCAGCCACATGTCCCAATCAAGCCCGTCAGGCGGTTCGCTGTCGGGCACGGGTTTTTCGTCCACAGGATTGGCATAGTGCCAGCAAGTGACTTTGTGGACCTTTCCGACGATGCCGTTGCGGATCGCGCGGCACGTGTGCCATGCGCCTTTGGCGGTCCGGCCCTGGGCGCCGACCTGGACGGCCACCTTGTTTGCGCGGGCGGCGTTCACCATTGCGCGTCCTTCGGCAATTGTCACCGAGGCTGGTTTTTCGACATAAACGTGTTTGCCGGTTTGGCAGGCGTGAACGGTTTGGACGGCATGCCAGTGGTCGGGCGTTGCTATAATGACGGCGTCGATGTCTTTTCTTTCGAGGATGTATCTGTAATCGCGGTAGCAGGGGATGCTTCGCTTTGCATTGTTGAGGGCGGCCTCGAGCTGGTTGTCGTCAACGTCGCACAATGCGGCCACGTGCACTTTGCCTTCGCGCTCTAATCGGAGCATGTTGGCAAGGTGCGTAAGCCCCATGCCGCCAAGGCCGATGTGCGCAATTGTGAGCTTGAAATTGGCTCCTGGACGGCCTGGCTGTTCGACTGTGCCGGAGGCGGCAATTGATGGGAAGAGTGGCAAAGCGAGACTGGCGCCCGCAAAGCCGGCGCTTTTGAGGAAATGTCTGCGGCTCAGTTGTGCGGCTGCTGAAGTCATGGGGTGACTATGGCAAATCTTGTCGGGAACTGCAATCCATTAGCTGAGCTCCGCCTCAGACCGACCAAGCAGCATTTTGTGGCGCAGCCGGAACCGATCGCGAATATGAAGGACTTTTGGATATAATGATATACCCCGAGCAGTTTGCGAAGCGGGTGTCTTCAAGAGATTAAGGAATATGTGCAGCAAGAAGCGCGCGATTGACTGGTAATAGCGTGGAGGGCATGCTGAAGTTGTATGGGCGATGTGTGCCAAGAACCTGTTATTCGAAACAAGACTGAAAGGAGTTGTGAAGATGCACCTTTGTATTAAGCGTTTTGTTGCCACGCCGGCGCTGGCGACCGTGGCTGCGCTGATTGTCCTTTTCACGCACGCTGCGCACGGTGTCGGTGACCCTGTAGCTGCGGACGCGAGTCCGCAGGATTTCAAGGCCACAAGCAAGTTCCCCGCCGACTTATCCCGCAGAGCGGGACGGCTACGATGAAAGATTCTGTGACTGTAGCCGAGGACGTCAGTCCGCGGTCTTTCGGTTCAGAAGCAAGTTTTCCGCCGACTTACGTCGTCGGCTACAGGATGATTGCAAGGCCAGAAGCAAGTTTTCCGCCGACTTACGTCGTCGGCTACAGGATGATTGCAAGGCCAGAAGCAAGTTTTCCGCCGACTTACGTCGTCGGCTACAGGATGATTGCAAGGCCAGAAGCAAGTTTTCCGCCGACT
>JARYMD010000352.1 GCA_029907285.1 Verrucomicrobiota bacterium
GGGGGCTTGATCAGCGCGCTCTTCCCAGCGACGGAGTCGCAGGGCATATTTCCCAGCCCGGCGTGGTTGAAGGTCCGCGGGGGTGCTAGAGCCGGGGGCGTTGCCCATTGGGCGACTTTGGTTCCGGCTACGCCGGGCTGGGAAATATGCGGGCCAACAGGCATGCAGCGCCGCAACTCCCAACGGGTACTCGACGCTCTCGGTGTCTGACACGCCTCGCTGTAATGGTTACTTCGGCTTGTTGAACCGGAAACTCACAATGTCGTAATCCTGTACAACATAACTCTTGTGTTCCAACCGAAGTTTGCCGGCGCGTTTGGCTTCGGTCTCGCCTCCTGCATCAACAAGATCGTTGTAACTGATAACCTCGGCGCGAATGAACCCCTTCTGAATATCCGAGTGGATCGCCCCGGCCGCATCCCACGCCGTAGTGCCCGACCGGATTGGCCATGCGCGGTTCTCCTTCCCACCAACAGTCAGAAAACAAATGTATCCGGCTTCCCGGAAGGCTTTGAGAAGAAGCTCTCCGGGGTTGTCCAAATCAGACGCACCGGCGACCACCGCCGGCTTGTGTGTCTTGAATCCGTGCGACGCAATCACCTGCAACTCTTCAGCGGACAGACCTGTCTGATACAGGGTCCGTTCCTCCTCCAGCTCACGCCGAATCCTCAGAAGCAACTCGCGCTCGTTTTGTTGCGGGTCTCGTTCAAGCCTCTTCTCCACAAACTCCAGATCATGCAGAATCAAGTCAGGAAATCTGTCGCGCCCGACAACAATTGCGTCTGCCTGCAATGTCTGCTCCTCCCCAACGACCTCTACCTGGGCGTAAGTCTTCTTTTCCGCCTCGACAAGATCGTCAACAATTTCGAGCCGTGGGTCTTTCAAATTGTGTTTGCCCACGTTGAGCGTGGGCATGCCAAATGCGCAAATCTTCACCCGCATTGCATATCGCGCCCATGCCCACAAGGTCAAGGCTCCAGAAGCCAGCTTCGTCATTGGCGCCGGACCCGCCCTGGCCTGCGTGCTCCTGAGAATTCACGGCAGAGACCCACTTCGCTCGCTCATCAGACCACGTGATTATTTTGAAAATGCGTTCATATCTGGGAAGATTTCCAGGCTGCGAATTCAGTCAGTTTCTCCACATCTGCTTTTTTTGGCGCCAGCAAAGCGGTTGCCACGGTGCACCCTTTGTGAGTCGGAATCGATGGGCGAGGTTCACTTTGAATGTTGCATGGCGTTGGCTTGTTCGATCGGTCTGAGGTATTATTCAAACACACAATGCGCGGGCACAGGAACAAACACCGCCGAAGCCGCTGGGTGCGGCGGTTGATGCTTGCGGGGCTTGCAGCGGCCCTTTTGACGCGTGAACTTTTGTATCTTGCGTTTTGTGCTGCAGCGACCGGTGTTGCGTTCTGGCGCGTGCCATGGTTTCAAACATGGCTGATGGTGCAAATCATGACGTTCGAGTCACTGCGCAGTCCGGTTTTGCCGCCGGAACGGCCGACCGCGCCCGACATCGCCGCACGGCTTTCAACAAATGCAAGCAGTCTGGTTCGCGCAGCCGAGCTTTTCGTCCCCACAAACATATGGGATGTCCATTTGAAGTTCGCGCCCGGTGAATGGGCCGGGTTGACCCCCGTGCCAATCCCGCCGGTGCCCGTGATCCTCCAGTCCGACGGAAGCGTGGTGTTGCGGAATCCCAATGCGGCGAGAAACGGGCTTGCAGGCGTTTTGGGGATTCACCTGCCGTGGTCAACATGCGATTTGTCTTTCGGGGACGTTAAGCTCGAAAAGGTTGCAGTCCGTTTCAAAGGCAACGGCACCTTTGTAAATTCACAACGAACATACAAGCGGCCTTTCAAGATCGATCTGAGCAAGGGCGCGAAGCCAGGGAGATTCGCAGAACGATCTGTTTTGAACTTTCACAACCTCGTCGCGGACAACTCGTGCTTGAGCGACACGCTCGGTTACGAGTTCTATCGCGCGGCGGGTCTGCCGGCGCCGCGAACCGCCTTTGCCCGGTTGCGAATGACGATCGAGCGGTCATTTGAGAACCGATTGCTTGGATTGTACCTGCTGGTGGAAAACCCCGACGCAGAATGGGCGAGCGAAATGTTCGGCGTTGAAGGAATGGCCATTTTCAAGCCTGTCACGTGCGAGTTGTTCAAATACCTCGGCGATGATTGGCAAGCATACGAGGGCATTTACGATCCGAAAACGAAACTGCACAGATGGCAGCAACAGCGGCTGATTGATTTGTCGCGGCTGGTTACGCAGTCGGACAACGCCTCTTTTGCAAAGCGCATCGGCGAGTTTGTGGACATTGGCCAGTTCGCGCGGTTTCTTGCGTGCGAAGTCCTGCTTGCGAACTACGACGGCATTCTCAATACGGGGCAGAACTTCATTTTGTACCTTGATCCTTATGGAGGCAGGTTTGGGTTCGTGCCGTGGGACCTTGACCATAGCTGGGGCGAGTTTCCGCTCACAGGCACGTTCGAGCAGCGCGCTCACGCAAGCATATGGCATCCGTGGTTGGGAGACAACCTTTTCTTCGAACGCATGTTCATGGTGCCCGAGTTCCGACACCTATACAGAAATGAGCTGCAAAGGTTGCGATCGGCCCTTTTTGTCCCGGAAACACTCGGCCAGAGAGCGGCCAGCGTCGCCGAAATCATCCGACCGTTTGTTGCGGAGGAGTCAGATGAAAAGCTGGCAAAGTTCGAGCTGGTTCTACGCGGGCTTGGAGAACAGGACAAGCCCCGGCAAAGCACCGCGCAGTCTCATCAACCCATTTATTCGTACAAGCAATTCTTTGCCGCACGCGCGGCATCCGTCGAAAGGCAGCTTTTGGGTAGAGAAACAGGAATAGTGCTGAGCCGCGGCGGTGGAAGATAGGTCAGATACTGCTCAAGAAGGAAGCATTCAGAGCAGAGACCGAAGATTGCGAAGGGAAGTCAGGTGGCGGCAGGCAGGCGACAAGAGACAGTAAGAACGGCTTCCGGCCGGTGAATCTCGATTGTTTGAGTCAAGTTCTCGTGGCGCGACTTTCGCGTCATTGGCGAACTGGTCGATTGTCTTCAGAAGGCCTCGGAGTGTGCGGTCTAACCGTGAGTTGTTTGGGCCCGGGTCTGATAACTCCGCCATCCCCGGCCGCAGCAGCCTGTTGTATGTCCTTGTCCAGAACGCAGCCACCCGCTCAACCCTGCATTCTCCAATTCTCCCGTATCACGTTCTCGAGAAACACCCGACTGCCCTTTGAGCCCCTCGTGACAGTTGACGCACATCTTCGCGTTCTACCTGAGAATGCAGTCTTGCGCCCAGGCTGGAAATCTCACCGGTCAGCCCCTCGGATTCAACCGTTTATTCAGCCCGGCGAGATTTTCGGGCTGGTCGGTCTGAGGCGGAGCCTCGCTAATGAGTACGTCTTGACTGGGCTTTGGATGCGCGTGGCTTGTGACGTGTGGTGAAGCAATTCATTTGCCGAGGCGTTTTCGAATTCAAGTCCACGGAACGAACCTTGTTTGTTTCTGCCACAGTGTTGTGCCAGCCAGCGGGTGAAGTTCCAGGTTTACGCCGTTTGACTGGAAACGTGCTTCCACCCAGCCGACAGGCTCGCTGTCCTTGAAGTTGTAACCAAGGGCAGGAATGTTAATGAGCGCGACGCCGTGGTCGCGTGCGATCTTCCATTCATGCGAGTGACCGTAAAAGATTGCTTTGACATGTCGATGCCGGCGAACGATGGAAACCAGCCTGTCGGTATCAAGCAAATCGCCATCGCCGTCTCCGAGTGTGTGGTGAACAAACAGAGCCACAGGACGATCGTTCGAGGCAGCAAGGAAGGAAGCCAGCCAGTTGCGCTGCTCGCGGCCCAGGTGGCCGGGGGTCTTGTTCGGGTAAAGAAGCGAATCCAAAAGCACGAGCCGGACTGCAGGATGCTCAAGAACAGTGATGTATCTGCTTTGTACCGGGGCACGATTTGCGATGAGGTTGTTGAACACGGCAAGGAAATTGGCGCGATCGTCGTGGTTCCCGAGCCCAATGTGAAATGCCATTGACCTTCTCAGCGGTTCCAACAGCGATTGCAGTTCTTTATAATCCTCGGTCTTGCCCTCGAGCCGCGCAGCGTCGCCGCATATCACAATTCCCTCTGGAGCGGCGGCGAGGATTTCCGGCACGGTCCGCTCGAGGTTTTGCCACGGTTTGAAATTGCGATAGGTATTTGTCCGGTCGGCGGGGATGTGTGTGTCCGACAGCAGCGCCATGTGGAGCACCTTTCGGGTGGCAGCGCGGCGGGGCAACTGACTGCAAGCTGGCACCACAGCCGCGAAACTTGCGAGGACGGTTTTTTGGAGGAACAAGCGCCGGTTAAATGTCTGGTGTTGGTGTTGGACTGTTTGGTTCATTGTCGGGAGGGACATGCTGGACTTGTTGTCTCTTGTCATTTGACTGAGATTCTCGGGGTTAGTGGCGGTACATGAACTCGGCCGTGTTAATCAGAGCCCATGCGAGGTCGGTGATGTTTTCGCGTTTGCTGGCGCGGCTTGAAGCGAACGCCGATTCGGCCCTGGCAAGTTCGTCAGATGTCGGGAACCTCGACAGGATGGCC
>JARYMD010000353.1 GCA_029907285.1 Verrucomicrobiota bacterium
CAAAACCCGCTCAGTGGCCGCCAACTCCTCGTCGGTTAGCTCGCCGTCAGCCGTCTTTTTCAGAAGCTTTGCCCACCGCCCCGGCGGCAGAGCCAACAGGTGCTGGTCAACACCCACCGGCCAAAGAACAAGCACAAAAGCTTTGGCGGTCGTAGCCTGGCGCCACCTGCCCGGCAATGTGACCCGGTTTTGCTCAAGACGATGCCGGTACTCACCCATGAAGGGCGACATCGAATCAGCTTTTACAACCAAGCCAGGCATAGGCGCTGCGGCCTTCCATTCAATCCCAAACCATACCAAATCACACCAACTTGCTCCTTAGTACCCCAATACGCTCCATCATGCACAAAAAACTTATTAACAGGTTGTTCACAGCCGCAGCTCTCGCCCTGGCCGTCCTCCTCTGCGCCGTCCTCTCAGGCTGCGGCTGACGTTAGTCCGCCCGAACCACATGGCGTGGTTCTCTTATCGACGTTCCGCCTCAAATCGCCCAAGCATGCCTGCCACGGCGGAATACGCGGGCCGGGCTTTCCTCACATCCAGTTTTCTGCTAACTCTGTGGCGTGTACGTGGCACACTTGCGTCTGCGTGATTTCCGGAATTACGCCCGGTTGGATGTCGATTTCACCCCGGGCTTTCACCTGTTGCTAGGCGACAACGCGCAAGGCAAGACAAACCTTCTCGAAGCAATCTACCTCCTTGCCACGTTGCGGTCTTTCCGCGGCGCAAGCAGTGAACAATTGGTCCGCCACGGCCAACGCTGGTACTTCGTCGGATGCAACCTCGTCGGCCCTGCGCGCCATGACATCAAGCTTTTTTGGTCCGCAACACAACGCAAGCTCACTCTCGACGGACAGGATGTCCGACGGCTCGCGGACTATCTCGGCACGCTCCGAGCCGTGGTGTTCTGCAGCGAAGACCTGCAGTTGGTCAAAGGCCCCGCAAGCCGCAGACGCCGGTTCATGGACCTTCTGCTGAGCCAGACACAGCCAACATATTTGCCAATGCTCCAGCGTTACATGCGCGCCGTGCGCGCACGAAACGCTCTGCTGAAACATCACATCGTCGATGAGGGCGCCCTCGACGGCTTCACAAACGAAGTCGCGCTCGCGGGCAACGAAATCATGAAACAGCGGAAGAACCTTGCGCCCAAACTCGGCGACATGCTGCGGCTTGCTTATCGCAACATGAGCGGCGCGCCTGAGGAACTGAGCACAATTTACAAGCCAAGTGTCGAGGGCGACCTTGCCGTGGCGCTCGCGCAGTCGCGGCAACGCGAGCGTGTCCAACGCACAACTCTGTTCGGACCGCACCGGGACGACCTTGTTCTGTTGCTCGATGACAAGCCCGCGCCGGTCTATGGCAGTGAAGGCCAGAAACGCACGATCGCCCTTGCAATGAAAATGGCCCAGACAGAATACGTGACAGAGCTGACCGGGTCGCCGCCAATTCTGCTGATTGACGATGTGATGGGCGAATTGGACAGCAAACGGCGCGCGGGTTTTCTGCCTTTGCTCGAATTGGCACGGAAAAGTGGTGGCCAGGTTTTCCTGACCTGCACCGCGGAGAACTGGCCGCAAGATCTCGCGCTCGATCTGACCCGCTGGCGCGTGCAAAACGGGCGGTTGAGCAGAGCCGCCTAATGCGTCGCATGCACGAGCGCGGCGGGCGGGGTATCGCGCAACGCGGGAACAACCCACCGCCGTTAGAGTTCCGCGTTTACGCGGAACCACAGACAGATCACCGAACAGCGCTCATGTTCGGTTTCATGAAACCGTTCCCCCTAAAGGCGGGACTCTAACGGCCGCGGGCAGGCGATGCCGTTGGCATGGCAAACCCGCGAGGCCGTTGACCGTTGTGAGTTTAACGTCGCACCTTGAAAGTTCCGGTCAGTTAACCCGCTGGGTCGTCCGTTTGGAAACGTTCAACGCTCAACACCTCAACCCCTCAACCCCCCAACATTCAGTTGCAGGCGGGCCGGACATCGAACCGGACAAGCTTCGTCAGCCACAGATTATTCTGCTGGCTCAGTCTGCGGGTGATGGCGAAATCTGTGGGGGAACCTTCGAGACCATGGACCATAGACCATAGACCATGGACCATAGACCACAGACCATAGACCTGTGACACACGTCAGGGGACAGGAGGCAGGAGGCAGGGGACAGGGGGCAGCAACAAGAGTTTCCATTGTAATCACCGTCGCCGGTCTGCACGCATTTGGAAGGGCCAAAGGCCCGATTCATACCAGTAATGCGCCCTGTTGAACTGAAAGATTTCCGCGGACTCATCCCGCAGAGCGGGACGGCTACAGTCACAGAAAAGTGGCACCTGTAGCCGGCGCGCTCTGCGGGATAAGTCGGCGGGAAGCAAGATCGGTTGTCTGGTCGATGCAATATGGGGACAAGCGCGCAGTTCCCCTTCCACATGCTTGAAATACGCGGGCAGGCTGGTGCGAGGCGGAGCTTCGGCGAGAATCGGTTTTTCTGGATTTTTGGCCGTTGGCGGCGGACAATCATGGCCCTGGTTATGAGCACAAACAAGACGTCAAGACGGAGCTTTGTTCGACAGTCAGCCACACTTGCACTCGGAACACAAATACTGGGCGGCATCGTCGTCGCCAACAAGGGTCGTGTGATCGGCGCAAACGACAGAATTCGCGTCGCACTGATCGGATGCGGCGGCATGGGCAAGGGCGATCTAGCAGTGTTTTATCAGAACGCCGATGTCGAGTGCCCTGTTGTCTGCGACGTGGATGACAAGCAAGTCGCCGCAGCAATCAAGCTTGTCGAGGAAAAGGGCGGCAAGACACCGTCAGCGGTCAAAGATTTCAGGCGCGTGATCGAAATGAAAGACATCGACGCCTTGCTGGTCGCAACGCCCGATCACTGGCACGCGCTGCCAACGGTGCTTGGTTGCGAAGCCGGCAAAGACGTTTACGTTGAAAAGCCGCTCGCTCTGACCATTGCAGAAGGACGCGCAATGCTCGAGGCCGCAAAACAGCATCGGCGCATCGTGCAAATGGGCGCACAGCGCAGAAGCAGCCCCAGCTACGCACAAGCAGTCGAGTTCGTGCAATCCGGGAAACTCGGCAAGGTCGGCCTGGTCCGTGCATGGGCGTACCTTGACTGGATCAAGCCGATTGGCAGCCCGCCTGATTCCGACCCGCCCGCTGGAGTTGACTATGATCTGTGGCTGGGGCCGGCACCAAAACGCCCTTTCAACCCAAACCGGTTTCACTTCAATTTCAGGTGGTTTTGGGATTATGCAGGCGGATTGATGACAGATTGGGGTGTGCACCTCATTCAGGTGCTGTTGTGGGCGATGGGACCGGAACCGCCAAAAGCTGTCATGTCAAGCGGCGGCAAATACGTTCTCGTGGACAATTCCGAAACGCCGGACACCCAAATCACAGTCTATGAGTTCCCCTCTTACACGCTGGTGTGGGAACACAAGGTCGGCGTCGGACTCGGGCTTTACAACCGGCCATGGGGAATGTCGTTCACTGGAACAGAGGGCACGCTCGTGATCAACGACAGCGGCTGCGAAGTGTTGCGCGAGCCGAGCCGCGACAGCCTCGAGCCAATGAAGTTCCCCCCGGGACCCGACCCGCGCCCAGCCCACATCAGGAATTTCCTTGATTGCGTCAAGTCGCGCCAGCAACCGGTTGAAAACCTCGAAGTCGGCCATCACATATCCACGGTCGCGCACCTCGGAAACATCGCGCTGCGCACCGGCAAACGGATTGAGTGGGACCACACGTCCGAACGGATCAAGAACGATCCCGAAGCCGACCGTCTGGTGAGCGTGCGCTACAGACAACCGTGGAAACTGCCGTATCTGAAAGAGCGCGCTTGAACCTGGCGAGGCTGGGCTTCGGACTGTCGAACCGTGCGACGCCGTAATTCCGAACGCGCTTCAGGAAATCTCACCGGAGTGGAGGCACAGGTCTATCTGGAAGGGTGGCCGGTGAGATTTCCGGGTTAGCTGCCCCGCGCGCTTCGCCTGTGCTACTTGAGGCCGGCCAGTTTCACCGAAAGGCGCGATTTCTTGCGGCTCGCAGTTGCTTTCTGGATAACGCCTGATTTGACGGCTTTGTCGAGGGCCGATTGCATGGTGCGCAAAGCGGCTGCGGCCTCGTCTTTCTTGCCCTGCTGCACGCTGGCAAGAAAACGTTTCTGCAAGGTCTTCAGTCGCGACCGCACGGCCTTGTTACGCTGATGCCGGCGGGCGCTCTTGCGCATCCGTCTTTCGGCTGACAATGTGTTCGCCATAGTCTGTTTTCGATCAAAAAGAGACCGAGAGAATACCGCACAACCCGCCAATGTCAACGCGTGTTTATGTGAACGGAACTCGTTGCACGATTGGTCGTTGGGTTGATGCGGCCGAGGACGGCCGCGCTCCCGGGGCGGTTGCTTTTTCCAGCGTGTTGCAGGAGCGCGGGCATTCCTGCCCGCCCCCACCCGGTGAATGTTGGGGTGCCGGATTTGTGTGATCAGAACAGGTGTGCGATTGGTCGTCGGGCTGATGCGGCCGAGGACGGCCGCGCTCCCGGGGCGATTGTTTTTTCAACGCGGCG
>JARYMD010000354.1:0-3558 GCA_029907285.1 Verrucomicrobiota bacterium
CTGCCGCGTTTCGCCTTGACTGGCCATACCGGGCCAGGCACACTCCGACCACGTCGAAAAAGCAAATGCCTATCAGTTGCGCTGTTCTGGGAACCTCCTCCAATCGCCGACATATCTCCGGTGGCGTTGTTTTCCCAACCGCCTGCCACAGTGGCGCGCCCGTAAACCGGCCCGCTGGCAGTGTTGAGGTGACCGCCGCCCACCGTGGACCAGTCGCCGGTGGCTTTGTTCATTTCCCCACCGCCCACCGTGGTGCGCCCGAACAGCAGGCCCACGGCGCTGTTGCTCTAACCGCCGCTCACCGTGGCGAGCAAGTGGTTGGCTGTGTTGTCGAGGCCGCCTTCCACAACGCTGTTGTTGCCCAGAGCTTGGGCGTGTTCACCAATCGCAATGGCGTTGTTGCCCGACGCCACCGGGGCCGCTGCAAAGGCCCCGTTCTCACGGTAACCAGCCAGACTCCCGCTCCCGCCAATGCTGTCGACCATCCATCGATTCTGAGCGGTGCTCCAGCGGATCACCTGCCCGTTGGTCGCGCCGTTCTGTGCGAGGTCGGCCAGCATGATCGTGCCATCGGCGATCTTGGCAGAGGTGACGGCATTGGCCTGCAAGCTGGCGGTGGCAACCCCGTTGGCGACTACGGACGCCGCGATGCTGGCGGTCGTGGCCGACACGGCGGTGCCAGCGCTGGGAGCGTAGAGAGCGTACGGCGCCGGGGTCAGTGGCTGGCGCGGGCTGAGCGGGGTGAAGGCCCCGCCGCCATTGGTTCGGGCGGCGATCTCCAGCCAGCGCGCCTCTCCGGTGAACACGTCACTGCCGAAGTCCAGCGCGGTGGTGAACAGCCCGTTGGTCACGCCCACCGGACTGTTGGTGATTGGCCCGGCGAGCGGACTACCCCCGCTGGCCGCCGCGCAAATCGTGAAGCACAAATCGTAAATGCCGTTGGCGGCTTTCCCGGCGTCGGTGAGTTTGCCCTGATAGGAGAAGGCCGTGCCAAGGGGCGCGGCCTGCAGAAAGGCTGAAGGCTGAAGGCCGAACGCCAAAGTCAGCGCGAGGAGACTGAGGAGGGTCTTGGTTTTCACAGGTTTGAGTCTGGTTGCAGGTTAAGCAGCAAAGGTCAGGCTTCATCGTTTCTATGAACGACAGAAGTCATGGTCTATCGAGTTGGTTTGGGTGTCTGTAGGCGTCATGGCGCCCCCGGGCGGTTCGGACTGCGGCTCGAACCAGACGCTATAGAAGCTTCGGCCCGTTGTCGCAGCGGAGTCGGTGAGGGTGGTCGTGCCTGTGGTGTTGAGCGCACATCCAGCGGATGACCAGGAGTTGAGGTCGGTCGAACTCAAGATGTTCAGCAGCGCGGGACCTACCATTTCACTTCGCACGTGTACACGACTGCCGTCCAGCGCACAGAATCGCCGGTATTGCCTTTGGCAGTGACGATCAGCGCATCGTAGGTGTCGTCCGCCCTAAGGTTCACGTCCCAGCCAGTGTCATCTTCGGCATTGTCTTCAGTATTGACGGTTTCAAGCATGCGGACAGTGCCGCTTTCATTTTCGAGGAACCCACGGAAGCAATAGCCAGCGGCTTTGCCATTCGAGGCTCGCCCCGCCACAAACACGCGGAATGTCCATGTGGAATTGACCGGAATGCGGACGCGCTGATTGGCTGACTGGAACAGTTCACCATAGACGGGGCCACTGCTTGTGCCGCGCAGCACATAAATCGAGCTTTGCGCGTCGCCGTAGCTGGCGAAGGCGTTGCCGGCGCCGAAATGAATGGCGCCGTTGTTTTCGATGGCCAACCGGCTAGTAAACGCACTGAAGAAATCAAGACCGTACTGGTTGCCGCCACCGGTCCGCTTCGATGCAATCCCCTCTCCGCTGGTGGTCCCGCCCAGCAAAAGGCCCGGGACAAGAGCGCCGTTGTTGAGGCTCGATGCGTCTGCGACCACGTTGCTCGCCTGCATCACCGGCGCGCTAACTTGCGCCGTGAATGTGGCGGGCGCGTTCAAACGCGGAATGTTGGCGCTGAGACGGGCGTCGGACAGTGTGCCGGCGCTAACTTTGGAAGCGTCCAAGTTGCTCAATGAAGCGCCCTCGCCTTGGAATGTGCCCGCAAAGACGTTGCCAGGATGATTGAATTGGTTGGCAGCAGTGAAGGTTTGCGCGGCATTGAGCCGCGGTATGTTCGAAGAGAGCCGCGCGTCGGCCAATGTTCCCGATGCGACGTCCGAAGCGGAGTGGAGATGCGCAGTCGGCGCAAAGTCCGTGCTGTCGCGCCCGTCGAGCCGGTCAGCGTTCACGCCTGACAGACCGGCGCCCAGCCCGCGAAAACCATCGGCGGTCACAGTGCCCGCGACATGCAACGCGCTCTGCGGTTGATTCGTGTTGATGCCCACACCTCCGGCAGCACGGACGAGGAACTGGTTGGGCGCGGTCGAGCGCAAGATGCCGCTGAACGAGGAGTCCGCCCACACAAATGTTCCGTCATGCTCCGCGTGAGTGTTCTCACCTGCCGCAAAACTGAACCGACCTTGCGCGCGGTTGGCCATCCCGCCTGGCACTACGGCATATCGACCGTCGGCGAGATTGTTCTCCCCGCCCGCCACAACGCTGAACTCGCCCGCCGCGCGGTTGGCTCGTCCGCCACTCACAGTGCTCCAATCGCCCGCTGCGCTGTTGCCTTCGCTTTCGTCCGCGAATCCACCGCCACCGGCCACCGTGGAAGCGAGTCCAGCGGCCAGGTTATGCCCCCCGCCTGAGACCGCGGCATAGTTCTTGGTGGCCCGATTAGCTTCTCCACCGCCCACAACCGCAGCAGTGCCACTGGCCAGGTTTTCTCGTCCACCCGCCACCGTCGCGTGGCTGCCCGCATTGGTGTTGAATATGCCCCCGCCGATGACTCCGTATTCCGCGCCGCCGAAGTTATTGGCTCCCCCGGCCACAGTGGCGCCCTCGCCCTGGCCGACGTTCAATCGCCCTCCGGCCACCGTCGCGTTGTCACCAGAACCGACATTCCCGTATCCGCCCCCAACCACACTCTGGTAGCCACTACTGGTGTTGTTCTCCCCACCAGACAGCGTCGCGCTGTAACCCAATGCACGATTCAAGAGTCCACCCCCGATCGTCGCACCCGGCCTGGCAACGATGTTGCTCCGACCACCACCAATGCGCGCATCATCGGCGCCCGGCTCGATTGTATTGCTGTAACCAGAGCCGATTCCAGTGTAGTTGGCATCGGAACCGATAGCGTTCAGAGCCCCACCCCCAATAACGCCATAGTTGCCGCCTTCGAGCCGATTGAAAGAGCCACCACCAATTGCACCGTGCTGTGCCTCTTGAATCACATTGGCCTGACCGCCCACGACCCCGCTGAACGGGGAATCTGCCAGTATGGCGTTGCCGAGTCCGCCGCCTACGGAAGCAAAATCCGATGCGATCGTGTTCGAGAAGGGGCCAAAACCGGCGTTGGTTGCGCCGCCGCCTGCAATCGTGGCGCCGCGGATACCGACGGCAACCTGGTTGAGACGGCTTCCACCGATCACGTTGGGCGCTCCTTCTGTGC
>JARYMD010000354.1:3568-4573 GCA_029907285.1 Verrucomicrobiota bacterium
CGCACGCTGGCTATTCACATTCACTTCCAGTGGCTGGGGATCGGTTGTGCCCAGAAAATGCGCACTCGGAGTTGTGCCAGCGTTGCCGTCCAGACGCCAGAAGGTGTTGGATGCAAGCGCAGGGCTGAGGTCCAGAATCGTAATGCTCGCATCGGCGATCTTGTCCGAAGTCACTGCGCCAGGAGCGAGACTCGCATTGTTCACCGCGCCATCGGCGAGGCTCAATGCGCTGTTGGCCACACCGGCATTGGGTGCGTAGAGCGCGTAAGGCGCAGGTGTCACCAACTGTCGCGGACTGAGAGTCGCGAAGTCCGCAAGACTGCCGTTTGTGCGCGCGGCTATTTCGAGCCAAAGGGCATTGCCTGTGAAGACCCCATGCCCGAAATCAATGGTAGTTGAGAACAGGCCACTTGCGACTTCGACCGGGCTGTTGGTGATCGGGCCGGCGACGGGGTTGCCGCCGCTGGCCGTTTCGTAGAGCGCGAACTTGAGGCCGTACTTGCCGTTGGCTGGTTGGCCGCCGTCGCTCAGGCGGCCCTGATAGGTGAATGTAGTTCCAAGCGGTTCTACACCGAATGCGTTGGCTGCAATGCCAAGCAGCATTGCAGCCGCCATCAGATACTGATTGTTCATGGGTTCAATATGTTTGGGTTCGATGTGTCGGAATTCACGGTCTGCGTGTAAACACTGCTGAATCTCACAGTGCCGGTCTCTACACTCACCAACCCAACGTTGTGGAAAGGCAGACCGAAGGTGCTGGCGCGGACGCTCCTCAGAAAGCCACTTTTGAACCGGCAGACCGAGTGTTTTCTCAAAGATCACAGCGCCATTCAACGTCCGGAGGCGCTGATTTCGGTTGTGACCGGATGTGCTGAAAACGTGGAGGCATCTTATGCCTCATCAGGGCCCAGGCGCAACTCCAAATCCTGCACATGACTGCTGCCCGTCCGCGCCGTTCCACTCTCCAAATGTCAATAGAGAATAACGCGTCGCTCGTCGGTTTGA
>JARYMD010000355.1 GCA_029907285.1 Verrucomicrobiota bacterium
ATCAGCGGATAAAGCCGCTCGTAATACCACAGATTCGCAAAGTAAAAACCTATCGGCGACGCCGGCAATTCACCCCAGTCTTTGCACTGTTCCAGCAACCATTCAACGCCTCGGCCGACGGTTGCATCCGGATCGCGCATGAAAGCCCGTGTTGCTGGTGTGTTTCGCACGCCAGCAAGGGCCGTCACAGCAAGCGCTGTTTCCTCGATTGAAGGCGGTCCGCCGTCGCCGCCGCCGTTCCAACTGCCATCGGGGAGTTGCAGTCTGACCAAAGCCCGCGTGCCTTCCCCCAGACGCACGCCAGCCTGCGGATAGTCCGCAGCCAGGGCGTAACGCAATGCCTCGACGACCCGGGAAGTACCATAAACCGGGTTTTCGCTTTGTGGATGCCATTGATTGCCAAACCAGAGCGGAATCCACGTTCCGTCTTCGCGCATCGTCCGCCCGAGATACCGGAGCGCTTTGCCGATCGATTCTTCCAGTCTATGTCGCAACCGGCCCGTGATCTCGTCCCTCCACAAAACCCACGCGCGCACCGCATGCGCTGTGAGGTCTGGGCCACTGCGATCGAAAGGTAGATTCGTCCAGCCGCGACAGAACGTTGGGATTCCACCATCATCGTTTTGGAGGTCAATGAGCCATCGGATGCCACTTTCTGCGGCGGCAAGCACGTCAGAGGTTCTTTCACCGAGATTGTGCAACGCAATCAAAGCGCCAGCGGTATCGTCGGCGTCGGGAACGCCACCGGGGAGATTTGTCCATGCCCAGCCGCCCGGTGCTGCGCGTGTGTAAGGATGTTCAGTCTTGAACTGTTGATCGAGCAACCACGTGGCAATACTTCGACGGGATTCCTGATCCAGCCAAACCGCCACGCCATCTGCGCCCCGGGACCCAGCAAGCGCATTGACTGACAAAGTCGTCAACCATGTGGCAAGGTTCGAGTCAACCGCCCATGATCCGTCCGCGCGCTTGCTTTTCCTGAGGAAATCAGCCCCCAGTCTTACCACAGGGTGATCCACATATCCACACCCGGCCAGGCTCATTGTGACAAACGCTGTCAAGGGAACGGCTTCGAGAAATCCCCCCGACGATGGCTGTATTGTTTTCAAAAGCGCGAGTGTCCGTTCACGAGTCAAATCGCGCACGTAACTTAACACCGGATTCCGGCTCGGAAGTTCGTGATGTCGCACGTGCCCCATGGCGATCAGCGCTGGCAACGCATAGCTCACAACAGGCAACCGAACCGCCGCAAACCACTTCGCCGGTAAAGCTGCCAGCTCGAATGGCAGTTGCGGAACAAACCGCCATGCTCCCCTGCCCTTTCCCAGCCGACCTGACAACGCGCAAGCAGTCAATATTGGCACAGCAAAGGTGCGATCTTTTCCGTACCGGTGAACGATTGCTGCGGCAAGGCGCTCCGGTTCCAACCCGCCCGCACTTCGGATAATCCATTTCTCCGCTGCAGATACCACGGCGCCGTATCGGCCGTCCGCGCCCTGCACTGCCCCATACGCCGCCCAACACAGCGCAGTTGTGCTAATGTTGCTGAAACTGAGTGGTGTGTCACCCCAACCGCCGTCCTCGTTCACGTTTCGAGCCAGCCAGTCCAACCCCGATTCAATCGCATTCGCTGCGTCGCCCGATAGTGTCGCTCCAGCTCGCTGCAAAATCGCCAGTGCACACACAGCAGTTGCGGTCGCCAGGGCGCTCGGCGAAAGTTCGCCGACCCAGTACCCTTTGTCGTTGCGCGCCGCAAGCAGCGCCACGACCGCATGTTCGACCGCCTGCCTCACCTTCTCGTACAGCACGTCCAATTTCGATCCTTCCATCGACATGCCATTGTCAGACTGACCACATCTTTCTGCCAGCCATTTTTCTGCCGCCCATTTTTCTGCCACTCATTTTTCTGCCACTCATTTTTCTGCCACCATTTGTTTCCAGCCAATCTTCCTGCCAACCTTGGGGATTTGGGCGACTCGGGCGTGCCGTCGATCGAGGCGGATGTCCAGATCGGAAAGACAGTGATCCACTTCATCGGATTGCACGCTCTTCCGCCAAGCACCCCTAAGAATGCGAGACTCAGGAGCACCCAGTTTCAGGGTGTCGCGGCCGAGGACGGCCGCGCTCCCGGCGCCGTTGCTTTCCCCAGCGCGTTGCGGGAGCGCGACCCGCCGCCTGATCCCGGGCGCAAAGCGCTGGAGTACCGCAATCAGGACAGAAAGCGTTGCCATTTCCCAGTAAACGCGGGGCTCAGACGGCGGCGGGTTGTTCCACGCTTCAGCCGTTGTGGCACCTGCGGCCGTTATAGTCCCGCCTTCAGGCGGCTTTGAATTGAGCACTCACTGGGCAGCGACAGCTTTGAACGTTGTGCGTTGAGCGTTGAACGTTGGAGGTTCCCAAACAGACAATCAGATTGCTCATCCAATCAAAACGTTCAACGTGCAACGTTCAACCTCCAACGTTCAACTGGCCGGTGCTGGCCAGGCGAGCGGCTGTATTCCCCGCAGCGGTTTGTAGTCCCGCCTTCAGGCGGAAAGCAAAGGTTCATACATTCCTGACCGCCAGTTGCTGACTCTTTGTCGCATCCTTTGGAACAGCGTGCGGCTGCAATTCCTGCTCGCCAACCAACAATCAGCAGGGCAAAATATGAGCCGTTCATTCAACATGGGCCCAATGCAAGCATTTACTGGAACATACACAGCGATTGTGACGCCGTTCCGAAACGGCAAGCTGGATGAAAACGCTTTTGCGCGTTTGATCCAACTGCAGATTCGTGGCGGCGTCGAAGGAATCGTGCCGGTTGGCACAACCGGTGAATCGCCGACGCTCAGTTTCGACGAGCACCTCTACGCCATCGAACTCGCCGTAAAATGCTCCTCCCGCAAGATCAAGGTAATCGCCGGTACCGGCGGCAATTCAACAAGCGAGGCAATTTACCTCACGAAAGAAGCCGAAAAGCTGGGCGCGGACGCTTCGCTCCAGGTCACGCCTTACTACAACAAGCCCACCCAGGAAGGATTGTTCAGGCACTTCGAGGCAGTTGCCCGCAGCACCAAACTCCCAATCATCCTTTACAACATCCCAAGCCGGTGCGGAGTGGAAATTGCCGTGGACACGGTCGAGCGGCTTGCGAAATCCGTCCGGAACATCATCGGCATCAAAGAAGCAGGCGGCAACGCGGATCGGGTAAGCCAGTTGCGTGCTCGGCTCGGCACCAAGTTCGTCATCCTGAGCGGCGACGATTCGCTCACTCTGCCGTTCATGTCCGTGGGCGCCCAAGGCGTGATAAGTGTCGCATCAAACGTTATCCCACGACAGGTCGCGGACATGGTACGAGCGTATCTGTCAGGCAAACCTGATGTTGCGCTGAAACTCCACCTCAAATACTTCCAATTCTTCAAGGACTTGTTCATCGAGACAAATCCCGGGCCGGTGAAAGCCGCCCTCGCGATGCAGGGGTTGATCCAGGAAGAACTCCGCCTGCCATTGGCGCCGCTGTCGGCCGCAAACCGCGACCGGCTCAAGGCAACCATGAAAGCCTGTGGCATCAGATGCAGTCAGTAGGAAGTTATGGTGCCCATGACAAAAATCGTCATCGTCGGCGCAAAAGGGCGCATGGGACAGGCGCTGTCAGCCTGTGCTGCGCGCGATCCGTCATTCCAGATTGTCGGGAGGATCGATCTCGGTGATGATCTCAATTCGGTGATTGCCCTGTGCGATGTTGTGATCGATTTCAGCTCGCACAACGCCACTGCAGGGGTGGCCGAATGCTGCGCTTCACACGCGAAAGCCCTTGTTATTGGAACCACCGGCCACGACGAGGCCGAGCGCAACAAAGTCGCATCTTATTCAGCCATGATACCGGTTGTTTGGAGCGCAAATTACTCGACCGGAGTAAACCTGCTGCTTTGGCTGACAAAACGCGCCGTCCAAACACTCGGTCCTGATTTCGATGTCGAGATCGTCGAAATGCATCATCGCCTGAAAAAGGATTCGCCAAGCGGTACTGCGATGAGTTTGGCACGCGCCGCCGCCGAGGCGCGCGGGCTCGATCTGACCACCGCAGCAAAGTTTGGCCGCGAAGGCATCATCGGCGAGCGGCCCAAAAACGAAATCGGCATTTTGGCTCTTCGCGGCGGCGACGTTGTCGGCGAGCACACAGTGATTTGCGCCGGAGACGGCGAGCGCGTTGAACTCACGCATAAAGCGTCCAACCGCGAGATATTTGCCCGCGGCGCCTTGCGAGCGGCGCGTTGGGTGGTCGGCCAGCCAGCCGGCCTTTACACCATGCAGCATGTGCTGGGTCTTGAAAAACCAGCCTGAACAGAACGGGGCAATACGAAAACGGCCGTCGGCGCTAATATCGATTGGCGCCAACATCGGCAATCCTGTCGATACCGTCTTACGCGCTGTTGATCGACTGGCTGATCTTACCGCAGAACCAATCCTTTGTTCGTCGCTATGGCGAACAGCGCCGGTCGATTGCCCGCCGGGCACGCCACCTTTCGTCAATGCGGCCATCGCCATCGTTCCTCTCCCAGGCGAAACGCCGGAGTCGCTCC
>JARYMD010000356.1 GCA_029907285.1 Verrucomicrobiota bacterium
AATGCGGACATGGGGACAGACACGTTGTTCGCGCATAGAAAACAAAGCGGCAGCAAGCTGCCGCACTCCAAGCGCTTCGCGTCTGCCAACGCCCACTGCATCCGCGGCAGCGCGTTAGAAACCATTGGGATCAGCGCGCCCTTCCTTGCGACGGAGTCACAGCAGGTATTTCGCAGCCCGGGGTGGCTGACAGTCTGAGGGGGCGCGGGAGCCGGGGCGCTACCCGTCAGGCGACCTTGGTTCCGGCTACGGCGGGCTGGGAAATATGCGGGCTATCCGATCTGAGGCGGAGCCTAGCCAACGTTATTCCTGCGGATAAACGATGACCCGGTCGTGGACAAGAATGGCAAGGTCGTTGCGCCCGTCACCGGTCAGATCGACCACGACGGCTTCGCGGGGTTCCGGGATATCCGGGCGGCGGCCTTTGAAGGTTCGTTCTTCGAACACCTGCCAACGATTTGCGGGGACGAGGCGGTGTGGTGGTTCGTAAATCACGATGTCGAGGTGGTTCTTGGCGGTTTCGAGAAACGCGAGGTCTTTGCGGCCGTCGTTGTCGAGGTCCCCTGAAGTCACGTCGTGAAGGTAGCCGTCCTTGATGGGTGTTTCGTAATCGTCGAGCCGGGTGAGTTCCCAGACATCGCCGAACAGGGGCAGCCATGCTGCTGTGTTAAGGCCGAAGCAAGCGACCGTGTTGGCGTTGGTGCCTGCGAGGGCAATTGTCGAGATTGCGGTGAAATCGGACACGGGCAACTCGATGTTGCGGACGGTTTGCCAGACGGCTGTTGAATTGCGGCTGCAGAGGGTTAGGGCGCGCCGGTCTGCATCGAGCAAGAACAGATATGGGACGTCATTGGTTTGGGTTTTGAGTTGCGCAGCGCCGATTATGCGTGAGCTGCTCGACACACCGTTGATTTGTTCTTTTACCCTGAAGGTGTGGGAGGGTTTGTTTGTGGAGCCTTTCAAGGAGGCGTCCTGTTGGAGGACGACAGCTCTGACGAAGTTTTTTGGGGCCAACAGAAGCTCATCGAGTCCATCGCCGTCCACATCTGCGGTTGAGACCCATGGTTGTTCGGAGCTGCCGCCGGGTGGTGAAACGTCATGTTCCTCGAACTGGCCATCCTCGGTTTGGAGCAAGACCTTCATTTTCTCATATGGAATGAGCACGAGGAGGTCCTTGCGGTTGTCCTGGTTGATGTCGTGGAGGACGAGGCTTGTTGGATTTGCCTTGAACGAATCGTTGAGCTTTTGGCGTTTGGCGGTGCCGTCTGCGTGCCGCACCTGCAATTCACGTTTGCCGTCGATATCGACGATTACGGCCAAAACCGGCTGTTCGCGCTGATAAAGCTGGCCCACGGCCATGGCAAGGGGGCGTCCTTCCAGGGGCAGAATGTTGGGGAAAGGCATGCGGCCGGCTTCATCGAACCTGCTCACGCCGAGCTGCCGTTCGTCTATGCTGAGGAGGAAGATTTCAAGCGTGCCATCGCTGTCCCAATCGGACACTGCGATTTCGGCCACGCCTGTGAAAGTGGGGAAAGTGCGGGCGGAGGAAAGCGATCCGTTGGGTTGTTGGACGAATACGCTGAGCTGGCCGCTGTCGGGTTCGGCGACCAACAGATCGGCGAGGTTGTCGCGGTTGATGTCGGCCCATGCCATGCCGCGGCGGCTTTTGGTTGTTTTGATGAAAGGCAGGATGTTGAACTGGCCCTGAAGGAAAGTTGAGTTGATGGGGTCGGCCTTGCGCCTGACGAAGTGGGAGACCTGTGCGCGCCCGGATTTTGCCGCGACGGTGATGACTTCGGTTTTACGGTCGCCGTCGAGGTCGTCCATCCAATACGAACGAATTGGCGTCAGTGGGAAATGGAATTCCGGGCCGAGCTGGCCTGCAGGTCCTTGGAGGCGGAATCGGAACGGGTAGGCGTGCTCCCAATTGACCAGCATGAGGTCGGACCGGCCGTCGCCATCGATGTCGAGAATCTGGACCGCTTTTACGCTGCCCGAGTATGGGATTTTTTCCGGCTCGGCAAGTGTGCCGTCGGGTTTCTGTGCGAGGAAGTAGATGACGTTTTCGGCGAGCATGAGTAGGTCTTCGCGGGCGTCGCCGTTAAGGTCGCCGTTGGCGAGGGCGTTTGGGTCAAGGAGGCCATCGTCCATGGTCCAACGGCGCGGAGTGCTCCACGATCCATCTTTTTGGTTGTACTGGACGAGCAATTCCTTTGGAACGCCGAAATAGGCGATGTCTGGCCGGTTATCGCCGTTCAAGTCTGCCACGGCGAGAGCCGATATTGTTTTTTCGGAGGCGATGGACTCGATGCGGAACCGGGCGTCTGGGGGCAACTCATTCAAGTCGCGCTTGATTTGGCGGGCCGGGGCGGCGTTGGTTTTGCCGGTCTGGTTGTAGAGGATGTTGATTCTTGACCTTGCGTTGTTGACGACAATGAGGTCTGTCAAGCCATCGCCGTCGATGTCGGCCGCACGCAGTTGACTGATCAGGTTGTCGATGGGGAAAACCTCAGGTCCCAAAAACCCGAAGCGATTGGTCTCATCGGCTTGGGGGGAAACCCCGGAGAAGATGAGCATTCCTACGATGCTCAACATGAACTTGGAAATCGGGCGCGCGGGGCGTGTGGTTGCCACGTATTCTGGCGGGTTCAAGCCTGATCGCCGATTAATGGCCATAGACCTGCTCATGCCCCGGGTGCGGTCGGAGGCTATTTGGAGGCACCTGACGCACTCCGGTTTTGGAGCATCTTTTCAAGGTCCGGATTGGCGGGTTGACCGGCCTGGCGCGCTCTGTCGTAGTGATACCTTGCGAGCTCCATGTAAGGGGGTGTTTGTGTGGCGTAAACAATGGCAAGGTTGTGGTGTGCTTCGGCGTAATTGGGGTCGAGCTGCACTGCCCGGCGCAGCGCCGCTTCTGCCGGGGCGCGCTGGCCTTTCTGGCTGAGTGTCACGCCAAGATAGTTCTGTGTTTGTGCATTGTCCGGGTCGAGCTGAGCGGCGCGGCTGAGGATATCAAGGGCTTCGTCGTATCTGCCCTGGCGAAACCGGAGCAGGCCTTGCAGTGACAACGTCTGCGCGTCGTTTGGGTCAACGGCAAGGGCGCGCGCCAAAATTGCGTCGGCATCGTCGAGGCGAGCGGCATCGATGTAAGTGGCGGCGAGGTTGTCGAGCAAGAGTATGTTTTTCTCGTCTTGTGCAAGGGCCTGTTTGAATTTCTGTTCTGCTTCTTCGAAGCGGCGGTTTTGCACGGCGCGCTGGGCTTCCGCAACAAGCGTCGCAGCAGATGCGGGTATTTGGCGAACGGACTTGAACGGGGAGGCTGTCTGCTGTTTCTGTGAGGAGGCGGTTTGCTTGAACAGTGCCATTTCCTCTGGTGTGTATGGCACGGCGCGGGCCTCGTAAACCTGAAGGCGAGCGCGCAGTATGGAGAGTTCTTCTGCCACCTGTTCTTTGGCGGTGGGGCTTTTGCTTTTCCTCAAATTCTCCAGTTCACGGCTCAGAACATTTACGCGCTTTCGCAGATCGTCGCGTTCGCGCTCGAGGATGCGCAGTTTTTCTCTGTCGGCGGCGCGGGCGAGTTTTGTTTCGGACGCTTTGGGTTTGGGGGCGGGTTCAGTCGATGCTGTAACAGTTGGTGGTGCAGCGGGTGTTGCGGGAGGTGCGGCGGTGGGCGCAGGCGCGCTCTGAAGAGACAGTTCAGCGAGCCTTTTTTGCAGGGTTTCTTTCTCGGCTCGGAGCGCTTCGGAACGGGATTGTTCGGCGGCCAACGCGCGTTGGGCTTCGTCGAGGGTCCGTTTCAGCACGGCCATCTGCTCTTGAAGGGCGGTGTTGGCGGCTGCGGGTTTGGTTTCGGCCGCTGCAGTTGCAGGTTTCTTTGTGCGTTCGGCCCGTGCGCTGGATCGTTCGCGGGCTTTTCGCAACTCCTGTTCCAAATCCGCTCTTTCCCGGGTCAGTCTTGCGACCATGTTAGACTGTCGTTCGAGGGATTTTTGGGCTTCGCGGAGGGCTTTCTGAGCGGATTCGAGCAAAGCGGGATCGACAGCGCGTTGCATTTGCTGTTGGCGCGTTGCGATATCCTGATTGAGCCTTGCGTTCTCGGCTTCGAGTTCCTTGATTCGGGCCTCGGCGCGTGCCAGCTCGCGCGGGTCTGCGGCTGCAGGCTGGACTGCCAGAGCCTCCCTGAGCTTTGCCTGGAGGACGTCACGTTCGCGTCTCAGTTCCTGGAGCTGGATTTCCAGCGCAGCGATTTGCTGAGCTTGGACCGGGCTGGCGATTGCGGCTTCGGAGGTTTTTTCGGGCGTGGGAGTTGGTTGGGAAGGCTGTGGCGTGGTTGGAGGGGGCGTTGGCGAAGGTGCGGGTGCGGGCGTGGGCGCCGGTTCTGTTGGCTGCGGCGTTGGCGTGGGCGATTCTTTGGGTGGGGCAGCAGGCTGTGGGGTTGGCGTTGTTGGCTCCCGAGCGGGCGGGGTGGGTGGCGGGGTTGGGGTGGCACCGCTAGCATTCCTGGGAGAGGAAGCCAGGAGGGCGGGGATAGCTGTAACCTCCCTGATAGGATTTCGATCCG
>JARYMD010000357.1 GCA_029907285.1 Verrucomicrobiota bacterium
GTCCGGAGAGTGCAAGAGCCGGGGGCGTTGCCCGTCAGGCGACTTTGGTTCCGGCTACGCCGGGCTGGGAAATATGCCGGCTAAAGGCGGGACTCGAACAGCCGCGGGCGCGACATCGCCCAATGTGCCGGGCAACCGATCGCTGCTAGCGTTCCGCGTTTACGCGGAAATAAGAAGACCGTCTGTCGCAGCTCCGGCGCGCCAACGATGGCGCGCCTTGCCGTTGATGAAACCGTGCATGAGTCAGGGCGGGCGCTCCGCACACACCACAAACAATGTGTCTGTCCCCATTTCGGCGTCCGAGGGGTTCGTCCGCGGACTTCGGCAACCGAGGATTGGAATAATGGACAATTTGCGGACCACACCGCCATCAGGGGACAAAACCCAAACAACGAGCCTGTCACCTTATCGGACTCACCCCCAAAGGCCACGTCGTTATGACCGCATTACTTGCGGCCAGATAAGCAGATACGGAGAAATTGCCCCAACTCGAGGCCTGAAAATCTTGGCGAATGCGAAGGACGTTTCAGTATAATGATGCAGCGGGACACAACCGCATCCGAACGATCCCACTCTGCCAACCCGGAAATCTCACCGGCTCGGAACCTCAACCAGAACCGTCACTGGCCCCAACAAGCCCGACGCTGGCAAAGGATCGCCCGGCTTGAACGGATTCCACGTTGTCCATGTCAATCGCTGGTCTTGTGGCAGAGCCGAATCAGCAATAAGACGGTTCGGCCACAGATTGGCAACGCGCACTTCAAGATCGTTCCGGCCGACCCTGATCGCACGAGAAACCTCGACTCTGAACGGGCGTGTCCATGCAACGTCCAATTCTTGCCCGTTGAGATTCACTGCGGCGATCACTTCGACCCGCCCCAAATCAAGCCACACCTTTGCTCCTGAACCGGTTCTTGCTGTTTCATTCGGATTCCACTCAAACGACGTCCGATAGCTCGCAGTTCCCGAGAAATGCCGGACACGCGTGTCTGTGTGTTCAGCCAAATTCATGAGTCCATTAATCAAAATGCGATCCGGCGCGCCACGACCCGGCTGGAAACTGACTTCCCACGGGCCCGGCAGATTGGCAACCGGCTTGAAAACTGAAAAACCGATTTGACCACTCGGCCCATGGTTCGCAGGTTTTCGAAACACCACAAACACGGATTGATTCGGTTCGAATTGCAGCGCCACCGTCGTTTGGCCTGAGTTTTCAACCGCACCATCCAAATCTCTGCACTGCCCATTTAGCGGGTCCCACAATTCCGGCTGCTTGTCATGAACACGAAATGTGGCTTTGGCCACGACTGGCCTTGATTCCGGATTCGCGACAAAGTAGATGTCGCAGTCACCCTCCCTCCTATGTGTGTATCCAAGGCCCTTGTCAGCCTCGAAGTCCGGCTCAAGCCCGTTTTCGCCAAGGATTCCCGCCGCAACCTCATAGTCAGGATAAAGGCCGCGGTCTGGAGCGAAGTCCGTTGGTTTCTTGTTCCATGGTTCCATTTCAAACGACCCCAACTCCGCGACACGCGCCCACCCCGCGTCCGAGAATGATTCGGAAGTCCAACCTTCTTCTGCTGCGGCGGAGCTTTTCCAATTGCTGTCGGTGATCACAGTCTGTCTCCCGCCGTCGTTGTAACCCACAGCAAGGGCGGCAACGATCCCGGCCGGGTTTGGTTTGTCACCACCGTTTTCGGCCACCACTGCAGTCAGATTTCTGCCCGGCTTGACTGCATTTGTTATGTCAAACAGGTATGTCTGATGGAAGTTGTCGCCTGCACCAACGCTCGTGCCATTGACAAACAACTCGAAACTGTTGTCGGCCGTGATCGCGATTCTTGCAGAACTGACCCCACGACTGCGGTCAATATCGAAAACCGTCCGAAAGTAACGCCGGCCCACCGGCGCCGCCGATGCCGGGTTGCCCTCTGCATGCCAAATCCAGCGCGCTTCGCTGACCGGCGGCAGCGCCAGATTGACCGAGTCGGTCGGCTTGCCAACAGACCCACCCCAATAGACTCGCCCCTTGCCGAATCGCCGTCCAACAAGTTCAGCAGGCGCGACGTCGCCTCCCCAAAGTTCGTCAGCCAGCTTTTTCACTTCAACGTCGCATCTCGGATAATCTGTTAGGCTTGGCGATTTTCGCGGTGGCCGGCCGAGAACCATCGCTCCGGCCTCGACGAGGTCACGGACTTTCTTCAAGAGGCGCGGCGTCATCGTGTCGCAATCGGGCAACACCAGCAGCTTGTAACTCCCTCCGCCGGGCAATTCCAGCCGCCCTTCGTTCACTGTCATCCGCTCGATCAACAACTCGGGAGCGCATCCGTCGAAATTGTACCCACGCCGGTATGGCAAATCGCCCCACAAAGCGGACGCGGGCGGACGAAAAACGTGAGGGGCACCCTCGGGCGCAAGGTAACAAATGTCCGCAACGCATCTTCCTTTCTGAAGGAGATACTGGCAGCGCGCGAGGTAGTTGTGAAACGCGGGCACCATTTCCCACCACGTTTGCGTTCGCTCCCAATGGACACCGTACGGTCCCATCGTCATGCCCGGCCACCGGTCCAGCCACGGCTGATGCTGATACCTATGGAACACAATCCTGTTCACGCCGGCACATAAAGCCCAATCAGCCTGCGCCTTCATCGCACCAGGGTACAACAGCCACCGCTCGCGGTCGTCCGAAGTGAAAGATTCCGCCGCAACAACAGGCTTTCCTTGCGTGTGCGCTATCGAAGTCGCCTCGAACACACTGAACTCGGTCTTGAACCCAAACCCGCGCGCCCAAAACTCGCACATCGGCACGTCAGCTTCGCCGCCCAAACTCAGGTCCGCACACGGGTTCATGTCGTAAGGTTCAATCGACAATCCCATTCCGTGTTTGTGCGCCAGCTCTCTGAGATGCCTCGCGTGGTTCTCAATCACCAGTTCCTGTGCGGTTTGCCGCAAATCCCACAGGAACCGCTCCGACACCTCAAGCCCGTCAACAACGCGCCCCGTCATCACCGGCAAATACGGAAGCGGATCATAACCGCGCCTGTGCTGAAATTCCTCCCTGAACCGCGCTGTCCAGTTCTGCGCGCCCATCTCCCAACTGTCGATGTGCAACATCGTCCAACCAGCACCCTGCCTGTTCGGAGTGCCAACCGCCTCGAGCAATTTGCCCACGAACGCACCAAAATGCGCGTCAAGCGCTGCCGGATCAAACTTGTCGCTCTCAAGCCCCAGCCCGGGCTGCGGAGCAGGGCGCGTGTTTTGACCGGTGCTTGTCCTTCCAAACCGCAGAATTGTCCAATGACCTTTTGGAACCTGCCAATTCAACCGACCGTCCGAACTCAGCCGGGACGTCAGGTCCACGATCCGCTTCCGATCAACACACTCGTCAGACGACAGCCCCGGATACTCCGCTGACGCCACAAAGTACGGCCGCACCCCGGGCTGCGACGAATACGGCGCCCTGATATACAACGCTTTCTCATCAATATCCGGAATCCGGCCACCGCCCTTCGGCGTCGGAAATGCCAATACCACCACATCCCGGTAAAACTCCTTTCGCGCCTTCTCAAGTTCAGCCGGCAAACCGCCCTCGCCAAAAAACGGCGGCCGCGGCATCGGCTGCGCCAAAACCCAATCGATCACCGCCGGCCCGACAACGTTCGTCTCGCTCGCAACCAGGTGTTGCATGGATTGCTCAGGCTTGACCCATGGCCCCCCGCTTCCCGTCCAACCGGGGCCTGCGTTCAGCGTGAGTTGAATCCCAAGCCTTTCTGCTTCCCTGACCGCATGCCTGAACAACTCACGCCACTCATCGCTCATAAACCGCACCTGACCCCGCGGCACACCCACATCGACCTCCATGATAATGCATCCGCCAACCCCGGCCCGATGCATCGCTTCCAAATCAGCAGTGATCCCTTCCCGGCTCAGGTTGCCATCCATGAAAAACCAATATACCCACGGCCGCGCCGAGACCGGAGGCGTCCCAAAGCCCGCAACCATGCTGTCTCCCAAGTTTTTGTCTTCCCCCCGTGCCAACGGCAAGACCGCAAGCAACCCCGAAAACAGCCAAATCAACACAGGCAGCCAAGACATCCGCGCCCCACGGGCGACCAAGCCGCCCCGGCCGCTGCTCATCAGGCGAAACAGCCGCTGCACACGCATGCACAACCCACAACGTGAAAGTCTCATGCCGCGATTATCCACACTTCCCCGACCAAGAGCAAACCCTCCGCTGCTGATTCGTTTGGCAAAACTCCCTGACACAGAAATCTCGCCGCAACTTTCAACCGGGCTTCGGGTTTGCCAGGCTAACGGTGTGAACCGTCCGTCGCGGTTCGTTGTCCCGCCTTTAGCACGCATACTTCGCAGCCCGGCGTGGCCGGGACCAAAGTCGCCCAACGGGCAACGCCCCGGCTCTCGCACCCCCCGGACCTTCAGCCACGCCGGGCTGGGAAGAGCGTGCTGACCAAGCCCCCACTGCACGCGGCGCTGCCGCGGATGCAGTGCGCGTTGCCAGGCGCGAAGCGCTTGGAGTGCAGCAGCTTGCTGCCGCTTTGTTCTT
>JARYMD010000358.1 GCA_029907285.1 Verrucomicrobiota bacterium
CCCGGCAAATACTCTTTCGAACCTTGCCCGACGCCCCTCGTCGCAAACGGCTGGCCAAGAGAGTTTTAGGCCTTATCTAAGCGCCATTCTTGTCTTTCCCCATATTGGGATTTGAGGGGTACCTGCACAGACTTCGGCAACTGCGGATCGGAACAAGGGACAATTTGCAGGCCACACCGCAATCCGTGGACAAAACCCAAACAGCGTGCCTGGCACTCTATTGCGTTGGACATTATGGCACAGCGTGCATGGCAGGTCTGAGGCGGAGAGCTTCGCCAAACGCTCGGCTGGCTTGAGGCGGAGCCGCGCTACCAGCTAACATCACGCTCAGATGAAGACGCGTTGTAATCCCGGTCTTGCCGAGGCGGTGCTGGTGGGCCTTTCACATTGGTTTTCTGTGGGGCGCACCTGGTGGCGCTGGAACAACACTTCCGTCCGTGCTCAGCCGGGAGAATCTCACAACATTTTTCCCGCCGCTGTTGGTGGTTTTTGTTTCATGGCTGCTGGAATACGTCGCGGTGGAGACATGGTTTTGCGTGGACGATGCTTACCGGCATCAGGGTCCTTTGTATTGGCACGACACTGACTGGTTGGTGGCTGTGCTGGTGATTGCGCATCGGCGCTGTGGATTGCCGGTCATTCCTGAGAGCTGGCTTGGGGCTGGGAAGCTGCTGTGCGTTTTGGACCAAACGCGACTGCAAGAGACGCCGCGCTGCAGCCGGGACAGCCGCATCCGTGAGCTACCATTCAATCACTGCGGCGCCCCATGTGAACCCGCCCCCGAACACCACCAAGAGGACCAGATCACCGCGTTTGATCCGGCCGGAAGCGACTGCCTCATCGAGTGCGATTGCAACGGACGCGGCGGAGGTGTTGCCGTATTTTTCGAGGTTGACGAACATCTGGCCGGGCCGGGCGTTGAGGCGTTCCGCGACTGCATCGATTATTCTCCGGTTTGCTTGGTGCGGGATGATGCACGCGATTTGATCGATTGACAGCTCACAACGGCGAAGGACTTCGCGTGCTGCGGTATGCATGGCGGAGACGGCGTACCTGAACGTTTCGCGTCCGTCCATTCGGAGGTAATGAAGGCGTTGGGCCAATGTTGCAGGCGATGCCGGATTGCGGCTGCCGCCTGCGGGCACGCAGAGGGCCGACCCTTTGCTTCCGTCTGCGCCCATCAACACTGTGAGGAGCCCGTGTGATCCCGGGCGGTTTTGCAAAACTGCCGCTCCAGCGCCGTCGCCGAAAAGCACGCACGTGTTGCGGTCCTGCCAATCGACGATCGAGGACAGTTTCTCGGCGCCTATGACAAGGACGGTGTCATAAGTGCGGGACATTATGAACTGCTGTCCGATTTCAAGGGCGTAGATGAATCCGGAACAAGCCGCTTCGATGTCAAAGGCTGCAGCACGGCGCGCGCCGAGTTTTTCCTGGACAAGGCAGGCTGTGGATGGGAACAGCATGTCGGGGGTGACGGTGGCCACGATGATGAGGTCTATTTGCTCGGCCTGAAGGCCTGCGTTGGCGATGGCGCGTTGCGCTGCTTTGGTGGCGAGGTCGGAAGTGGCTTCATCGCCGGCGGCGATGCGCCGTTCCTTGATGCCCGTGCGCGCGGTGATCCACTCGTCAGAAGTCTGAACCATTTTCTCGAGGTCGGCGTTGGTGAGGATTCGGACCGGGGCGTACGAGCCAACAGCCACGACAGAACATGGCCGGCCCCGGAACTCGTATTGCGCGCGGGGGTTCTTAAAAACGGGACGTGTTTGTGGGTTCATGCAGTGGCCGGAGCCGCTTGAGTAGTGGAATCGCTCAGGCGAATTCTGGCTGCGGCTATTTCACGAGTTATGACAAGATTGATTCTGTTTTGCAGGGCTTTCACTGCCTGGCCAATGGCGTTCATGATGGCGCGTTCTCTGGAAGAGCCGTGCGCAATCACGACATTTCCGTTGAGCCCCAAAAGCGGCGCGCCGCCATGCGATTCCGGGTCTATGCGTTGGCGTATGGTGCGGAAAGCGCCTTTGGCCAACAGAGCGCCGAGCTGGCGTTTTGGGTTCTTCTTCAATTCCCGGCGCAACCATCGGAAGATGTTTGTCGCGAGGCTCTCACAAGTCTTGAGCACGATGTTGCCGACAAACCCGTCGCAAACGACGACATCGACGCGGTTGGCAAAAAAATCGTGGCCTTCGATATTGCCGATGAAATTGAGGTCCACCTGCTTGCAGAGCTTGAATGCTTCCTGGGTGAGATCGTTCCCTTTGATTTCCTCGGTGCCGACGCTGAGAAGTCCCACGCGGGGTTTGTGGCAGCGCAGAATCTCCCGCGCGTAAACGCTGCCCATGATTGCGAACTGGAGCAGATGCAAGGGGCGGCACTCAACATTTGCGCCGGCGTCCACAAGCACAAAGTCGTTCTCCGGCGCGGGAATGACGGCGACGATTGCCGGACGGTCCACACCTTCGAGCGGGCGCAGTCGGATAGTTGCTGCAGCCACAACGCCGCCGGTGTTGCCGGGGGAAATCAGCGCGTCTGCTTTCCCGTCCTTGAGCAGATCGATTGCGCGCAGAACCGAGCAGTCTTTTTTGCGGCGGAGGCCGACAAGGGGTCTGTCGTTCATGGAAAGGACTTCACTCGCATGGACGACTTCGATGCGCGCGTCAGTGAACCGGCTCGCGGCGAGGGCGAAGTTGATTTCCGCCCGGTTGCCGACGAGGTAAAGAGCTGTGATGCTGGGAAAAGCCTTCAGAGCAAGCCGCGCACCATCAACTACCACTTTGGACCCGTGGTCCGCACCCATCACATCCACAGCAATGCGCATAAGTGCCTTCAGGCCGACGGGGACGGGTTGTTGGGCGTTGCCCGGCGCTACTGTCAACCGGGGGTGGTTACGGTGATTACCTGGCGCCCTTTGTAATAGCCGCATGCCGGGCAAACCCTGTGGGGTATGTACGGCTCGGCACATTGCGGGCAGCGGCCCAATTGCGGCAATTTCAGCACGCTGTTGTATGCGCGGCGCTGACGTTGGCGGCTGTGCGACGGTTTTCGTTTTGGAACACCCATACAGGCCTCTTAATCTAAAATCCTACCACTTCAATTTGTTCAAATCCGCCCAGACCGATCCCCCGTCCAAACCCTGAAATGCAGCGTCTGAATCGTGCGCTGGAGTTTGCGGCGGAGACAAGCCAGGACACTCTGGTTCACACAACGGATGTTGTGGAAGCGCAAGCAGGATATCCTCCCTAACCCGCATCGTCAAGTCAACACAATCGTTCTGCACCGGTGTCTCCTCGTCTCCCGGCAGCACTTCACAATTCCAGTCTTCGATGACCACCCGGCGCTCGAATTGCTTCAGGCACCTGACACACACACAGGCGATAGTGACTTCAAGCTTGCCGTGGACCACAATGGCAGTGCTCGGCCGCTCGACGAAAACGTCGTAGTGCGCCGGATACGGAAGACGGACCATTTCGTCTGCGACGCCGGGGTCCAATTCCTCCACCGAAAGTTCTCCATGGAGCTCGAGGGCTTTCCTTGCCAAATGTCTGAGATTGATAAGCAATGACATAAGCAGAAGTTGGGTTTGGTGGTGACCGGTGTTTCTCGGCATCAGGCTGTTTGCGAGGATTTGCCGGGCGCTGAACGCGTTGGGGCAAACCCGAATTTGCGCCGGAGCGCCGTGTTAACATGCGCCGGGACGAATGACCGGACGTCGCCTCCAAGGCGGCATACTTCCTTGACAATCCGCGAGCTGAGGAAAGTGAAGGTCTCCCGCGGCATCATGAAAATCGTTTCAATTGACGAATTCATGCGCCGGTTTGTCAGGGCCAACTGAAACTCAAACTCGAAGTCCGATACAGCTCTCAAGCCGCGTATTATGGCGTGGGCGCCCTTCTTTTCAGCGTAGGAAATCAACAGACACGTAAAACTGTCCACCTCAACTTTCTTCATGTTTGCGACGGCCTTTTCGACCATCTCGCGTCTTTCTTCCAGGGTGAAGAGCGGCTGCTTTGAATCGCTTTGCGCGATCGCCACGATTACCCGATCAAACAACTTCGAAGCACGCTCGATCACGTCGAGGTGTCCGTTGGTGATGGGATCGAATGTGCCAGGGTAAATAACGGTCCGCATGAGACAATTCTAGCACGTTTCCAGCAATTTCAACCGCGAAAAATTGCGGCCGATCGAGTCCGGTCCTCGGCCTGCTGACGGGGAAATCTCACCGCCCGACTCCTCGGATTCACCCGCGCCTTCGCTCCGGTGAGATTTCCGGGGCTCATATATCCCTTGATCTCTTGAAGACACCCGTTTCGCAGGCTGCCCCGGGCGCGGAGCAGGGTCGGCAGACGAGTGACCGGTGGCCCCAAATAAAGTGCCAGGCTCATAGTTTGGGTTTTGCCCCCTGATTGTGGGGTGGCGGGCAAATCGTCCCCTGTCCCGGTCCGCAGTTGCCGAAGTCGGCGGAGGAACCCCTCAAATGCCGACATGGGGACAGACACGTTGTTCGCGCAAAAAAACAAAGCAGCAGCAAGCTGCCGCACTCCAAG
>JARYMD010000359.1 GCA_029907285.1 Verrucomicrobiota bacterium
GTTATCAGGGATTCCCCGGACTCGGGCCATTCAAGGTATTTGACCGCCCGATCAACCGACCCAAGGACAGCATTCATCGTGTGCACCAACACTTGCACAACAACCGGCTGCCGATGCCCGGCCAGAACCACAGCCCCGGAACGGGCTTCAATCAAATCCTCAACACACGCCGCCGCCCAACGGCGCACAGCATCAGGCAGATGTGCGATTCGCCCCCTCAGCGCGCTCTCCAACCCGGCTGCCTCGGACCCGAGATTCGCCCACCCAATCTGCCTGCCCAGTTCTGCAAACAGCAACATCGTCATCAGAACAATCCTGCTTGGCGGAAGGCTCAATCTGTGGTCTGCGTTTGCACCCGTCAGTGTGAAAAGGCTTTCCACCATGTAGAGCCGGTTCATGCCGTTCTGAGAGAGACGTGGATTTCGGCCCTGGGCGAATCCAGCGATCATCCGATGCGCATCTGCTTCCGTCCCGAGAAAATCGCAATCAATGGAAAGAATCCGTCGCGCATGCTCGAGTCGATACACCGGCCTGACCGGAACACCAAACAGCAACGTGGCTGCCTTGCGGTGCACGTCGAAATCCACAGGCTCGTGAACAAAGAATCTAGCTTCCGGGAAACGTTCGCGGGCGATTCGCAGCAGCCTCGCACGGGAAGGCGAACCATTCCTTTCGAGCAAAAAGCAAAGGCCTCTGCCCTTCAATCCGGCAAACTTCTCGCCTGTCTTCTTTAGAATGCTCAGCGCTTCCTCGCGCGAGACAGCAACGCCCTTGTACGCAAATCGCGTTGCCCGATCCGGGTCATACAGGCTCAGTATTGCAGCTTGTGCGTGGTGAGTGGTTCCAATCCGACCCCATTCGATGCCGCCATTTGACGGTTTGTCCGGATGCTGTGCGTTTGCTTCTATCTTGATTGGACGGCCTTCGTACGACTTGACCAAGAGCGGCATTGCCGTTTCGCGCATTGGCATCGAAGTGGCAAAGTACTCGGGCACACCATGCAAATAACCCTCTGGCGAACGAGAAAAGGGAACGACTTTCTCCACAGGCCGCCGGCAACCCGTCAGACCAATCCCACCAAGCAACAGCGAGGCCGACATCACCCGCATGAATTCCCGGCGCGTGAGCGGATCAGGAATTGCATCTTGTCCATCCGAAGAGCAAGCCTCACCCGCAGGCCCGAAACCTCGAAGCAAACCTGAGCAGGGGCTCCCATCGCCACTTGACGAACTCTCTTGACGCACGGCGTTCATCGGTGACAGGTCGAACAGTAAATAGATGTTCTAATGCCCAGCTCGCGAACCAGTGTTTGTCCAACAACAGCTTGCTCCTCCGGCCCGGCCGGTTGCCACTCCGGATCATAGACACGATCCAGCGGGCGAAGCGACCGCTCCGGATTGCGATGGCAGGCCAGACACGACCCCATGCTCAGCGACTTTGCATGCATGACACTGTCCATCTGGCTGACTTTGCCATGGCACTCAACACAGCCCACCCCCCGGTTCACATGCACTGCATGATTGAAAAACACGTAATCGGGATTCCTGTGCACCCTTGTCCACTCGATTGGGTCCCCCGACTCGATTCTCTCCTTCAAAGCAACAATACGAGTGTCGTCGCTCAAAACCTGATTGTGGCAATTCATGCAAAGCGCCCCATCAGGAATGTTCGCGTACGGCGATTGTTCAACCCCAAAATGACAGTAACGACAATCAATGCCAAGCTCGCCCGCATGAACCTTGTGGCTGTAGCTCACCGGCTGCAGTGGCGTGTACCCCACCCTGCTGTACTCCGGAGTCAGGTAATACCAACAACCCGCCACCGCAACGCACAGCGCAAATGCCACCGCAACAGCAGCCATGACGCTTCTGGATACTTCACGCATGCAACACACGCAAGCCATCTGTTCGCCATCCGCTCACAACCGGCGCTATCCGCCCTCAGATGCCGCCTTCGGCCCCGCCTGTTTCGCACTCAGCCTCGACAATGGCCTCGCCATAAGCATCAAAACAAACCCGACACACAATGCTATCAAACCAACGGCTAGATACCACTGCGGCATTCGTTCGGCCGTCTCCGCTTTCAGTTGCCCCGCAATCAAACCCGCCAAAACATTCCCCAACGACGTCGCAAGAAACCATACCCCCACCATTTGACCGACCAGTTTGCCCGGCGAAAGCCGCGTGACCGAACTCAGTCCAACCGGACTCAGGCAAAGTTCACCAAGTGAATGCAGCATGTATGTGAAAACAAGCCACAACGGCGAGACAGATTCGCCCACAGCCGCGTGCAGTGACGCGGCTGCCATCACCGCAAAACCCGCCGCCAACAGAATCAGCCCACATCCAAATTTCACCGAAGCGTCCAACTCGATGCCGCGCCGTTCCAAAGCCGTCCAAACCCACGCCACAACAGGCGCAAAAAGTATCACGAATATCGCCCCCAACGATTGAAACCACCCCGCAGGAATCTCAAAAGAGCCCGGCTTTTCGCTGCTTATCCACGACAGATCAAGCACGCGATTCGTGTGTTTCTGCGCAAATAAATTGAACGACGACCCCGCCTGCTCGAACCCGGCCCAGAAAACCGCTGACGCAACAAACAGCACCAGAATCGCCAACACACAACGCCGCTCCGCCTTCGTCAAACCCATCAGGAAAAACGCGCACCCAAAATACAGCACACCAATGGCAATAATCACCGTTGCAGCCGACCCCGCCGCCATTACAGGATCAATCCGAATTGCGCCCCCGGCCGCCGCATAACACACGCCTGCTATTGCAACCACAACCAAAAGAAAAAGCACCGCACGCAGCCAGCGCTTCCATCCCCAACAGTCCAATCCAAGATAAACCTTGGCCGGCCTCAACAGCCGCGCCCACCAAGAGAATCCGCTCACCGAACCCGACGTCTTCCTCCCAACGTTGCCCAGCAAATGATTGGTCAAGCCGTACTGGATCAACCCCACCAGCATTCCCACCCCTGCAGCACCAAAACCGCTCCGCCAACCGTGCCATTTCGCAACCGTGCTGCAAATCAACGGCCCAATTGCCGCGCCAAGGTTTATCCCCATGTAGAAAATCGTGAACCCGGCATCGCGCCGCCCCAACCCGCTTCCGTACAGACCGCCAACCATCGCCGTGATGTTCGGCTTCAACAGGCCCGTTCCCAGCACCACAAGCCCCAACGCCGGGTAAAACATCGCTCTCTCAGGTATTGCAAGCGACAGATAACCCAGAGCAATCAGAATTCCCCCGAACCAAACAGCACGACGCCCGCCGACCACCCTGTCCCCAAACCAGCCCCCCGGCAGCGCCGCCAGATAAACCCCCGCTGTAAACAGACCGTAAACCGCCGCTGCATTCTCAACTCCAAGGCCAAGCCCGCCGGCTTCAGGCGCATCGACCATGAACAGCACAAGCAACGCCCGCATCCCATAATAACCCATCCGCTCCCACATCTCGGTGAAGAAAAGACTGTACAACCCGCGCGGATGGCCGCGGATTGGTCCGGCAGTGCAAGACTCTGCTGTGCTGCGTGCTTGCGTGCACACTTGTTATCCTCATCGCTGTCTCAAGGCAAGTTTCATAAACCCGCAGACCAATTCGTTGCTCAAACCCGCGGCGGTTCTGACAACGGAACCGACCGGTTTGTACATGCGCCCTGAGTGCGATGCCGCTCCTACGGAGCTTGTCCGGTGTGTTGTTCGGCCCCACTACAAATATGTCGGCCCTACGGGCCTTGGTTTCGGTCACCAGACGACCAAGCCGGTGAACTCACAGAAACGTTCAACTCACAACGTTCAACGGCGTCGCGGGTTGGCCATGCGAATGGCTTCGCCTGCCCGCGGCGGCCAGAGTCCCGCCTTTGGGCGGATTTTCAATCGAGCACTCATTGGGTCAAGTCCTGATTTAAATTTGTCACCCTGAGTTGCTGATGTGTGCTGCCGTGCCCGGCAATTCTTGTCCCGGGGTTATACTGCTGGCGCGGTGGAGAGGATAGGGCTCTGCAGGAGTGCAACCCGAGCGCTCCGCCGCCCGTGGATTGCGGACGCATTCCATTCCCGATCGGGGCGATCAGCGCCTCGGTCGGGATTCCCTCTTGTGGGAATGCTCAGCAAACCACGGCCCAAGCGATAAACTCACTCTTCTATTCGACGAAGCCGGTGAGATTTTCGGGCTAGGTAATCAGGCTGAGTTCTGGAAAATGGTCTCATCCCAAATTCCGGCGCAAGGATGTCCGTGCGGCCAGATCGGGAAGTCTCAGCCTGCCGCGATTCGCCTGCCTGCTTTCAGTGCCATGGCACCAGCCAGGCCTCTCCCCTTACGTGGTTGACATCAAGCCGAAGCTGGCAATCCTGTCTCTTCGATATGCGCGCAAAATCACGCAACCCGCAGACCAAAAAGCTGGTTGCTGCCAGCCACGGTCTTTCGTTCAACTGCAAGTTGTGCCTGACGTTTGTTGTCGGCGCTTTGTTAATACTTTCGGCCGCGGCCGCTGATATCCCGGGTGTCATATTGCCTTCTTTCGATTTCACT
>JARYMD010000035.1 GCA_029907285.1 Verrucomicrobiota bacterium
ATCCTGCAACAACAGATGTCCTTTGAGTTTTGTGCCGAATCCCTTGACGTCTTTGAATTTGCTCTGCCTCACGGCAGCCATCACAGCCGGACTGCCCAGCTCGTACTCGAGCACCTTCACGCCATTGAGCCAGTGTTCAACATGCGATCCACGCACAAGTACCCGGGACGAATTGAATTCCCCCGGCGGCAGCGGCGGCAAATAAACCGACGGCGGCAAGACATCGTAAAAACTCGCGGTTTGGTGTTTGTTTCCGGCTTTGTCAAAACCATACGCGGGATCGTCAATGACCTGGTACTCGTGGCCAATGGCTTCTTTTCGCTCCTCAAGAACGAAGTATTTCACTCCACTGTTGGACCCCGGAGAAAGTTTCCATTCGAACTCAAGGTCGAACTCGTCAAAAGTCTCCTCGGTAACAATGTCACCGCCACCTCCATGCAGGCAATGCTTGAGACAACCGTCTTCGATAATCCATCCTTTGCTGGGGAAACCTGACCGTTTGAAACCACGCCAACCGGCTGTCGTCTTTCCATCGAACAGGAGCCGCCACTCCCCTGCCCGGCCTGCGGAATCAGACTTGTTTAGACCGTCGCCTTCAGCCAGTGCCTCCCCTGAGCCGAACTGGAGAAACCATGCGATCGAAACCATACCCAGCACTGAAACGGCCGTGTTCCGGCCTGTCATATTCCTTTGCATGCTATTGTTCACAGCTGCCCGCCTACCAGCTCCCGAGCATGGCGCCGCCTTTGGCGGCTGGCGTATCACTGGGCCCTCTTGCCGAAGATGTATATCCTCAGACTCAATCATTGGTCAAGGACCAGCTTGGCAGGCCCTCCAGACAGCCATGGATCAACGGCCGAGTGCGTGGCTGAAGCATACTGGCCAAACACTTCCACTTGACCCTTATGTCCGCGGCAACTCGATGACACGAATGTTGCGGAAATCGAACGATTTGTCCTCCGCTTGAATCCCGATGTACCCCTTGGTGGCATCAAAAGTGTCCGTTTCCCACGCGCGTTCGCCATCGACATCAAGCGACAGTTTCTTGCCCCTTGCTTCGATTCGAAACTTGACCCATTTGTTGACGGGCATTTTGGGCGTTTCGGCCGGCACAACGGATTTGAATCCCTTGACCAGCCCGCCCAGCGCATCGTAACGCAAATTCACCTGCCAGCCATCTCTCGGCCAGGGTTTGCCATCCAAACCCGCGCGAAGAAAAACGCCGCTGTCGTACTTCTCCTCCAAAGCGCGCCATTCAAATTCAAGAATGAAATCTTCGTACTCCTTCTCGGTCCGGAGCCAGCCCATGCCTTTCACAAGGCGCAGGTTGCCATCCTTGACCTCGAAGGTCACGTCGTGAACCGGCACCCACCCCGAGAGGTCTTTGCCATTAAAAATCGACCGGGCGACGCCGCCCTTCACATCGTCAGCATGGGCCGACAACAGCAAAGCAACAGCACCGGCCAATAGGAAACACCGAGTCTTGTTGATCATAGCTGAAAAATGTCATGCGCCGTTTGCTCCGCTCGAAGCAGGGGATTGCCCCTGCTCACCCGCAATCGGTTCGGCAGGCGGCGCATTTTGTCTAAACACCAGCTTGTCGTTTTCCACGCTTACGATGATGGGACTGCGGTCGTGGAAACTGCCCCGTATGATTTCTTCAGCGAGCGGGTCTTCAAGGTACCGCTCGACAGCGCGGCGCATCGGCCGCGCGCCGTATTGGGGATCGTACCCCTTTTCCGTGAGGAAATCTTTTGCGGCGGTGTCAAGCTCGAGCCTGATATTCTTGTGTTTGAGCCGCTCGACAACCTTTGCCACTTCGAGGTCCAGAATCCGGATCAAGTCCGGCTTGGTCAGAGACCTGAAAACCATGACGTCATCCAACCGGTTCATGAACTCCGGCCTGAAAGTTTTCTTGGATTCATCAAGAATTCGCTCCTTCATTTTCTCGTAAGTGAACTGCTCAGAAGGCGGAGTGAACCCAATTGTCGTCTGCTTCCGGAGAGTCTCCGACCCGACATTCGAGGTCATCAAAATGATCGTGTTTCTGAAATCGACGGCGCGGCCGAAACTGTCCGTCAGTTTCCCTTCCTCGAGAATATGGAGAAGCATGTTCATCACGTCCGGGTGCGCTTTTTCGATCTCGTCAAAAAGCACCACCGAATACGGTTTCCGGCGCACCTGCTCGGTTAGCTGGCCACCCTCTTCGTAACCCACGTAACCCGGCGGCGACCCGATCAGGCGTGAGACATTGAACTTCTCCATGTACTCGCTCATGTCGAGTTGAATGAGCGATTTTGCATCGCCAAACATGTGATCGGCCAGTGTCTTGGCAAGCAGCGTTTTCCCAACCCCGGTTGGGCCCAACAAAAGGAACGTCCCAATCGGCCGTTTCGGGTCTTTCAAATCAGCTCGCGACCGGCGCAATGCCTTGCACAGGGCATTGACGGCCTCGTCCTGGCCAATTACAACCTTCGTAAGCTCCTTTTCCATGGCGAGGAGCTTTTGAGCCTCGTCCTGACCCATGCGTTGCAGCGGAATGCCGGTCCACTTCGAAATCACGTGCATGATGTCTTCCTCATCCACCAGCACGCGTTTTTCCTCACGTGTGGATTCCCAGTGCCTGAGAATGCCTTCCAGCCGTTGTCTTGCGCGTTTCTCCTGATCGCGCATTGCTGCGGCGCTTTCGAAGTTCTGCTCCTTGATGGCGCGCTCTTTGCGAACACGAATCTCTTCGATCTCAGCCTCAATCTGCTTGACTTCTGGGGGGCGTGTCATTGCGCTGATTCGCGCCCGTGCGCCGGCCTCATCCATCACATCAATGGCTTTGTCGGGCAAAAACCGTCCGCTGATAAATCGCTCTGAAAGTTTGACCGCAGCCTCGATGGCGCGATCGGTGAGTTCGATCTTGTGATGTTCTTCGTACTTCGGCCGCAATCCCTTGAGAATCAGAATCGCCTCATCGATCGACGGAGGCTCAACCTTGATCGTCTGGAACCGGCGTTCAAGAGCGGCGTCTTTCTCGATATACTTTCTGTACTCGGTAAGCGTGGTGGCGCCAATGCACTGCATCTCACCGCGGCTGAGCGCAGGCTTGATGATGTTGGATGCATCCATCGTGCCCTCGGCCGACCCGGCACCGACTATCGTGTGCAATTCGTCAATGAACACTATGACGTTCTTGGCGCGCCGAATCTCGTCCATCACGGCCTTGATCCGCTCTTCAAACTGCCCGCGGTACTTCGTCCCGGCCACCATCAACGCAAGGTCGAGAGTGATCAACCGCTTGTTTCGCAACAACTCCGGCACGTTGCCGCGTGCAATCTCCTGAGCCAGCCCTTCGACAATGGCGGTCTTGCCCACGCCAGCCTCGCCAAGCAATACCGGGTTGTTCTTGGTGCGCCGGCACAGAATCTGAATGACCCGTTCGATTTCATTCTGCCGGCCGATCACCGGGTCCATTTCCCCCCGGCGCGCGATCTCCGTCAAATCACGGCCAAACGCTTTGAGAGCGGGCGTCTTGACTTCGCCTTTCTTCTCGCTGGGTTTGGACGGTTCTTCGGATTGCCCCTCGTCGCTGTTGGCGAGGTTTGGGTCAAGTTCCCTCAGGATTTCCTGGCGTGTTTGCTCGATATCGACGTCAAGGTTCTTGAGCACTCTCGCTGCAACACCGTCGCCTTCCCTGAGCAAGCCCAAAAGTATGTGCTCAGTGCCAACGTAGCTGTGATTAAGCGCCCGCGCCTCCTTTGCAGCCAAAGAAAGCACCTTCTTGACCCTGGGAGTGAACGGGATGTTCCCGATCATCTTCTGGTCCGGGCCGGTGCCGACCTGTTTCTCGACCTCCATTCGAACCGTCTCGAGGTCAAGCCCCATTCTCTGCAGAACGTTGACCGCGACCCCCTGCCCCAGCTTGATGAGGCCGAGAAGCAGATGCTCAGTTCCAACAAAATTGTGGTTGAAGCGATCCGCCTCTTTGCGCGCCAGCGCTATTACCTGCTGCGCGCGAGGTGTAAAGTTGGCAAAATTCTCGTCACTCATAAGGCCGGTGTTTGACCGCGTACTGGAGAAAAAGTGCTACGAGTTTCATGTTTTGTCCAGTGAACTTGCGGGGTCTGATGGCATGGAAGGCCGTTCCACGTTCCGAAAAGCCTCCCTGAGCATGTCCGCCCTTCGGATGTCGCGTTCTTCCGCTGATAGTTTTCCCGCAAATCGGGCCTGCAAATGCGCGGGCTGCGTAACCATGAACAACTCGTCTATGAAAGAGCGTTGCACGCCCGGGAAAAAGCCAAGATCAAACCCGAGTCTGAACAATGACAGCAGGTTCATCGTTTCCTTCGAAGAAATGCTGTGCGCGTTGGCCAGTATCCCGTAAGCCCGGCCAATGTGGTTATAGACCATCTTGGGATTGTTCTGCAGCAACAGGCCCCGCGCGTTCTTTTCGTTCTCAATTATGTTGTTCACCACCTTCCCAACCCGCTCGATTATCTCTTCTTCTTTCTGACCGAGCGTTCTCTGGTTGGAAACCTGGAAGAGGTTGCCAAGAGCCTCGGTCCCTTCACCGTAAAGACCGCGCACAGCCAGGCCCAGCTCGTTTGCAGCCTGAATCACCCGGTTGATCTGCTCCGAAAGAACAAGCCCCGGCAAATGCAGCATCGCGCTCACCCGAATCCCGGTGCCAACATTGGTCGGACACGCCGTCAAGTACCCAAATTCATCGCTGAACGCAAAATCCAGCGTCTTCGACAATGCGGTGTCCACCTCGTCAATTGCAACCCACGCTTCCTGCAACTGCATGCCCGGCTTCAGCGATTGCATGCGAAGATGGTCTTCTTCATTTATCATCACGGAAAGAGACGTGTCCTTGCTCAACACAAGGGCGCTCCCCGCCCCACGCATTGCATGCTCACGGCTGATAAGGTGCCGTTCAACCAACGTTTGCTTTTCAAACGCCGACAACGATTCCATCGACTCGGCAAACCCGCCGGCCATTTGCGGCAAAGCCTCCACCTCCCTCCGAATAATGCCGCATACACGAATTCGATCGTTCTTCTTTGCCCGATCAGGGAAGAGGTTGCTGCGCAAGTTCCGCGCAAGCCGTACACGGGTTGATAAAACAACCCAATCGTTCGGGCCGACACGGCCGACCGCTTGCGACACCACAGGAAGGAATTCGTGCAGTTTCATCACAAATCAACTTTACGCGCTCAAAACCCGCCCGTCCGCGCTCTTCAATGACTTTATCCGGTCGCGAATGCGCGCAGCTTCCTCATAATTTTCAACTGCAATTGCCTCTGCAAGCTGCTGCTGCAGCAACGTCAGTTGATCGCTCGCGACCACCGGCGGACGGCCTGCGCCCGGCCTTTTTCCAATATGCCGTGTTCCACGGTGCATCGATTCGAGCAGGCCTGAGAGGATTTCTTTGAAAGCGGCGTAGCAATCCGGGCATCCCAGCCGGCCGCTCTTCTTGAAATCGGTGGCGGTCAGCCCACAGCTCTTGCACGAGGTCACTGTGCTGGTTGATCGGGTGGATTCCGTCGGCGCGCCAAGGTTCAGCAGCAAATCAGCCAAAGCATAGCCGGTTGGATCGTCAACGCCCTTTTCCTTGGCGCATTGCTCGCACAGATCAACCTTCTTGATCTTGCCCTGATCAATCTGCGTGAGGTGGACCCGCGCCTCTCTCTGTTTGCAAATCATGCACATCATAACCTGGTTCACTGGTACGGCAACAAACCGCTTTCGTCAACTGCGGTGCATTCCGCAGGCGGCATTGTTGACTGCGCAGGCTTTTTCCCGCCCCGCCTCGGAGCGCATGCCTAGAACTGTTCCCCGGATACTCTGGTCAAAGCACGGTACCGCGCTATCAATCCCGTTGTTGTCGGCCCTGGTTTCCCGTTGCCAATCACTCGGCCATCCACCTTGACAACCGGTATCAGCTCCGCCCCGGTTCCGGTCAGGAAACATTCGTCTGCATTGAATATATCGTACCGTGTCAGGTTCGTTTCCGCAACTTCCATGCCAGCCTCGCGCGCCAATTCCATTACCACACCCCGCGTGATCCCATACAATGCACCTGCATAAAGAGGCGGCGTGAGCAGGCGCCGCCCCTGAACAATAAACAGGTTGTCGCCCGTGCACTCGGCAACATATCCCTCTGCGTTCAAGATTATTGCTTCCTCAACACCTGCGATATTGGCTTCAATCTTGGCCAGAATGTTGTTCAGGTAATTGAGCGATTTGATCGCCGGATTGACAGCGTTGATGAGGTTTCGCGTGGTTGGCACCGTCACAATCTCCATGCCCTTTTCGTACAGCTCCCGAGGGTAAAGCTGGATGTCGCCAACAATGATCACAACCGACCCCCGGCGGCAGTTCTTTGGATTCAGCCCAAGATTCCCGATTCCCCGCGTTACAACCAATCTTATGTAACAGTCCGGCGAACCGTTTTGCCTGCAGCTTTCCAGCACCGCAGCAGTCATCTGCTCCGGTGTCAACGGAATATCCAGCAGAATCGCCTTGGCCGACCTGTACAATCTGTCGATGTGTTCCTTCAGCTTGAAAATGCGCCCGTTGTAAGCCCGAATGCCTTCGAACACCCCGTCGCCATACAAAAACCCGTGATCCAAAACCGAAACTTTTGCTTCCGCCGGATCGTAGAATTTGCCATCAATATAAACCTTCATGTGAGTTCGCGCTAAGGTTAGAGTAGCTCAATATTACAATCAATATTTTGTATGAACCTCTATTTGCTCAGACACGGCGCAGCCGCCCAACTCGGTGCGCACGGTTGCGTCAATGACGCCGACCGGCCTCTCACAGACAAAGGCCGGGAAAAGCTGCGCGCTGTTGCTCGCGCTATGAAGGCAATGAAACTGCGGTTCGACAGAATCTTGTCAAGCCCGTGCCTGCGCGCAAGACAAACAGCCGAAATCATCGCAGACAGGCTCCATCTCGCCAGCCGAATCGAATTCAGCGGTCACCTCGCGCCCGATGGAAAGATCGATGCCATGATTGAGCAGTTGCAAGGGTTGCGTCCAAAACCCGAAAACGTCTTGCTGGTGGGCCATGAACCTTGCCTCAGTGAGCTTGCATCAATGCTCATGACAGGAAAGACTGGCCTGCCGATGAAGCTCAAGAAGGCCGGCTTGGTCAGGCTCTCGGCAGACCGCTTGCGCCCGGGAGCATGTGCAGAGTTGGATTGGTTGTTGACACCCGGGCTGATGGAGCTCATGAGATAGCGGATTTGAAAAACTATGAACGATCGCATTGCAAAATCCGTCTTCGGATCGGGCATTGGACTTGGCCTGCTGTTGTTGGTGGGCTGCAGTTCGTTGTCCTCGCGCACAATGCAATACGTTGGCGCGCCACGCCCTCCGGCCACATCACCGGCGCAAATTGAAATCCTGCGCAGTGAACCGGCCAGACCACACGAAAAACTCGGCGAAGTTGTTGTGGACGCCTCGATTGATCCGCCGCCCAAGATTGAAAAAATCGAGGAAGCCCTGCGACGGGACGCAGCCAAAATGGGCGCAGACGCCGTGGTTCTGGTGCACGACCAAATCCATCCGGTGGGCACGGTGGTGACAGGACCGTGGTGGTCGCCAATGGTCAGCACTGTCCGGGGCAGACTCATCGTGGGAGTTGCCATCAAGTACCAGTAGCCGGGCGAGACGCGCCACAGCGCTGTCACTGCAGTGAACACGGGTCTCTGGACGAGATCATTCGCTCGCAGCCGTACCGAGCCTTGCCCGGAATCGGTCCGGTTCTGGTCTCAAAACAACGGAGCATGCCAGCCAGTCAGATTGTCATGAATGAGACCATGCTTTCGGTTCGGCTGCACGGACCTCGAGACCTGCGAGTCGAACGCGTGCCAAAACCACAACCGCCAGGCCCCGGTGAAGCCCTGATCCGCGTCAGCGCAACCGGGATATGCGGGAGTGACCTTCATTCTTACGAAGACGCCCGCATCGGCGATACAGAGGTGAAATCGCCCCTTGTTCTCGGCCATGAATTCAGCGGCGTTGTGGAAGAGGTTGGCCCGGATGCTTTCGATGGCTCCAACCAGCCAATCGGGCCGGGCACACGCGTGGCCGTCGATCCCGCGCAGCCATGTTACCGCTGCGAACTGTGTCAGCGCGGTCATCCGAACCTGTGCACACAACTCAAGTTCTGCGGCAACCATCCAGATGACGGCTGCCTCGTCGAATGGATCAAAATGCCGGGACGATCTTGTCATCCTGTGCCGGATGCGCTGGGAGATGAGGAAGCGGCGCTTCTAGAACCGTTGGGCGTTGCGCTGCACGCAATCGATCTCGCACGCCTGCACGTCGGCCACAGCGTTGCCATTATCGGTGCCGGGCCAATAGGACTTCTGATCCTGCAAGTGGCACGGCTCGCAGGTGCCAATCCAATCTACATAGTCGATCCACTCGAGTGGCGATTGAAGATTGCTGAATCGTGGGGCGCAAAAGCATTTTCACCCAAAGACGAGGAACCGGTCGGCCGCGTGCTTCGAGAAACAAAAGGCCGTGGCGTTAACGTCGCCATCGAAGCTGCCTGGGGCGATAAATCCGTCGCCCAAGCAGCCGAGTTGACCCGTTTTGGCGGCAGGCTCGTCCTTGTCGGAATACCGCGCGATGATCGCCTCGAGCTGAAGCATTCGACTGCACGGCGAAAAGGTCTGACGATCCTGCTCTGCCGTCGGATGAAACACGCCTACCAGCGCGCGATCAGCCTTGCCTGCAACGGACAGGTTGAACTCAAATCACTGGTGACTCACCGATTTCGGCTTCACGAAACGCCCGCTGCATTCGCGTTGAACGCGCAATACGCTGACAACGTGGTGAAAGCAATGATTCTGAACCGTTAGCCCCGATCCGCCCCTGGGCTGCCAATCACACAAAAACTGTCGCTACGGCGAGGCTTTCACGCCACAGCCCGCACTACAAGCCGCGGTTTGTAGTCCCGCCCTCAGGCGGAACAAAAGGCACAAATGAAGTGCCAGGCACTTTGTTGCCCACACCTTGACTTCGGCTCGCCGGGACAGCGAGCCCTTCCGTGCATGACCTCCCGCATACAAAGTTAGGGCGCGCCGTCCCCGGCGCGCCGGGTGGGGGCTTGATCAGGGTGCTTTTCCCTGCGACGGAGTCGCAGTGGATATTTCGCAGCCCGGCGTGGCGGAGGGCGATCGTCAACGTGCGCAGGCACCGAGTCTCAGCCCGCCAAGCAATTTTGGTTCCGGCTGCGCCGGGCTGCGAAACACGAGGGCCCCGGAAATCCCACCGGATTGAACGCATGGGTATATCTGAGGGGTTGGCCGCGGAGATTGCCGGGTTAGGCGGAGGACTTTCATGTGGCTTGCAAAGCACGTGAGTCGGCATCGGCGGTTGGCGGTTACTTTGTGCGGGATGCCATAATTGGCTGAACCTCGCTGTTGAATTGTGCTCTGGTTGGGTTGCACATCGGTATCAACCGGTCTATGCTCCGACTGGGCGAGTGCGTTGAAGTTTGGTGAGCAACTGCGCCGGCTGGGATTCGAGATTGAGAATAATCATGCTCATTTTTTCGGCCAACGCGCGGTGTGCGCGCCCGCAGAGACGGATCACAGAAACCGCAAACCAAGATCAGCAAGACATCATGAATGAAACGAGCAAATGCCCGGTGACGGGTGCTACGCGCCTTGGCATCGCCGGCAACGGTACGTCGAACCGTGATTGGTGGCCCAATCAATTGCGCCTGGAGATTCTGCATCAGCATTCTTCCAAATCCAATCCAATGGGACCGGACTTCAATTATGCCGAGGAGTTCCAGAGCTTGGATTATTGGGCCTTGAAGAAAGACCTCGCAAAGCTGATGACCGATTCGCAGGACTGGTGGCCGGCAGACTTCGGTCATTACGGGCCATTGTTTATTCGCATGGCGTGGCACAGCGCCGGCACCTACCGCGTCGGCGACGGGCGCGGTGGCGGAGGCAGAGGACAGCAGCGGTTCGCGCCGCTGAACAGTTGGCCCGACAACGTCAACCTCGACAAAGCGCGGCGGCTGCTCTGGCCGATCAAACGGAAGTACGGCCGCAAGATTTCGTGGGCTGACCTGATAATTTTGGCCGGCAACGTCGCATTGGAAACAATGGGCTTTAAAACCCTCGGGTTCGGCGGCGGACGTGAAGACACTTGGGAACCTGATCTTGATGTGTACTGGGGCAAAGAACAGAAATGGTTGGATGACAAGCGCTATTCGGGAGAGCGCGACCTCGAAAACCCGCTCGCGGCAGTGCAGATGGGGCTGATCTACGTCAACCCAGAAGGCCCAAACGGCAACCCCGACCCGCTCGCCGCAGCCAAAGACATCCGGGAGACATTTGCACGGATGGCAATGAACGACGAAGAGACTGTTGCTCTGATCGTCGGCGGCCACACGTTTGGCAAGTGCCACGGCGCAGGTCCAGCATCGCATGTTGGACCCGAGCCGGAAGCAGCACCCATCGAACAACAGTGCCTCGGCTGGAAAAGCAGTTTCCGCTCAGGCAAAGGCCCGGACACAATTACCAGCGGCATGGAAGTCACCTGGACACAGACGCCAATCAGGTGGAGCAATTATTTTCTGGAAAACCTGTTCAATTACGAGTGGGAACTGACCAAGAGCCCGGCGGGAGCGCACCAATGGGTGGCCAAAGGCGCGCCAGCTATCATTCCCGACGCTCATGACCCGTCCAAGAAACATCCGCCCACGATGCTCACCACGGACTTGTCGCTACGGTTTGACCCGATCTACGGGAGAATCTCGCGGCGCTTTCTCGAACACCCCGAAGAACTCGCCGAAGCCTTCGCTCGGGCATGGTTCAAGTTAACGCATCGCGACATGGGCCCGCGCAGCCGATATCTCGGGCCGGAGGTGCCAAAAGAAGAATTGATCTGGCAGGACCCAATTCCGGCCGCGAACCACAAGCTGATCGGGCCGAAAGAAATTTCCGCGCTCAAGGCAAAGATTCTTGCTTCAGGCCTGACGATCCCGCAACTGGTGTACACCGCCTGGTCGGCGGCCGCGACGTTCCGCGGCTCCGACAAACGCGGCGGCGCCAACGGCGCACGCATCCGGCTGGCACCGCAGCGGGATTGGGAGGTCAACCAGCCGGCTCAGCTCGCGAAAGTGCTCAAGAAGTTGGAAGCTATCCAGCGAGAGTTCAACAAAACGGCCAAAGGCGGAAAGAAAGTCTCGCTGGCCGACCTGATTGTCCTTGGCGGTTGCGCGGCCATCGAACAGGCCGCGAAGAATGCAGGCCACAAAGTGACGGTGCCCTTCACGCCCGGGCGCATGGACGCCTCACAGAACCAGACCGACGTCGCCTCATTTGCGGTGCTCGAGCCCCAAGCGGATGGTTTCCGCAACTACCAGAAAGCCAAGTTCGCCCTCGGGGCAGAGCATTTGCTGGTGGACAAGGCGCAACTGTTGACCTTGACCGCGCCAGAGATGACGGTGCTTGTGGGCGGGTTGCGAGTGCTCGGTGCCAACTACGGCGGCAGCAAGCACGGCGTGTTCACCAAACGACCCGGCACGCTCACAAACGACTTCTTCGTGAACCTGCTCGACATGGGTGTCGAGTGGCACCCGGTCCGGCAGGATGCAGAGGTATTCGAAGGCCGGGATCGCAAGACCGGCAGGATCAAATGGACGGCGACACGGGTGGACCTCATCTTTGGAGCAAATTCACAACTGCGCGCCCTCGCAGAAGTGTACGGCAGCGCGGACGCAGAAAGGAAGTTTGTCCAGGACTTCATCGCGGCTTGGACCAAGGTGATGAACCTCGACCGCTTTGACTTGAGGTAATCACAGCGCCAACGTCTGCGAGTATCAGAGAAACATCGTGCCTGTCGGTCTATTCTAATGCATGTCCGGCCGGTGATTCAACCTGAGAAATGCATCCTTCTTTTCATGAGCCCACACGATCGCATTATTTTACAGGCGAAAGTCGCATTTTAGCCCGCATATTTCCCAGCCCGGCGTAGCCGCAACCAAAGTCGCCTGACGGATAACGTCGCCGACTCTTGCCCCCGGACCTTCAACCACGCCGGGCTGGGAAATATGCCCTGCAAATCCGTCGCCGGGAAGAGCGCGCTGATCAAGCCCCCACTGCACGCGACACCGCCGCGGATGCAGTGGGCGTTGGCAGACGCGAAGCGCATGGAGTGCGGCAGCTTGCTGCCGCTTTGTTTTCATGCGCGAACAACGTGTCTGTCCCCATTCGGCATTTGCGGGGTTCCTCCGCCAAGTTCGGCAACTGCGGATCGGAACAAGGGACAATTTGCAGGCCACACCGCAATCCGGGGCTCAAAACCCAAACAACGAGCCCGGGAGGATGACAACGGATTTGCGGGTTATGTGGAGTTATCTTTACGAATACCACAGAATATGCCCCATTTTGGAAGGGAGTGATATTGACGTTCCGCTCAACGTTCAACGTACAAAGGTGTCACTGCTCAATGAGTGCTCAGTTGAAAAGCCGCCTAAAGGCGGGACTCTAACGGCCGCGGGCGTGGTATCGTCCAAAGTGCGGGACAAGCGATCGCCGCCGGAGTCCCGCGTTTACGCGGAAATGAAAAACTGCCTGTCATACTTCTGGCGCGCCGGGGACGGCGCGCCCCACCTGTATGCAGTGTTTCATGCACGGTAGGGCTCGCTGTCCCCAGCGAGCTGGTGTAGCTTGGCGACGGCATGAACGGGCGATCTTCCCTAAAAACCTTTGCCACCACCACAGCGGTGCTGGCAACTGTCTTCGCAGCTTTGGCACTTGGCGGGAAACAGGATGACGGAAGTTCCACGACTGAACCTTCGGGTCGCGGCCGTACCGCACCGAGGACGATCGTCGTGGCCCACCGCGGCGATCACACGGCCGCTCATGAGAATTCAATCGAAGCCATCAGGCGTGCCATCCAGTATGCGGGAGCGGACTACGTCGAGCTCGATGTCCGCACCACACGCGATGGCGAGTTGGTGCTGATGCACGATGCAACCGTTGACCGCACTACAGACGGGCATGGGCGCGTCGATGTGTTGACCTTCGCCGAAATCGCGGGTCTTCGTCTGGTTGACCCCCAGAGACCGCACCTGCCACCGTCCAAAGTGCCGCGCCTTGCCGAGGCACTGGCCGAGCTGCAGGGCAAAGCCGGGCTCTACCTGGACTTCAAAAGCGGCGATCGCGCGAAGGTGGTGCAATTGCTGCGAGATTACCGGATGGTGAATTCGACCGTTGTTTATGATGAGCGCGATGCGTTTCGCCTGTGGAAGACACTCGAACCGGCTTTGCGAACCATGACCTCTCCCAAACCGGAGGACTTATCCGCAGAGTCACTGCCAACTCTCAAGGCGCGTCTGCAGGTCGATATTCTGGATGGACCGGTTACACTCTACACACCGGCTTTGGTTCGTGAAGCACAGCGCCACGGGCTGGCCGTTTGGCCCGATATACAAGGCCCGCATGAAGATGCCGCTTTCTGGGATAAGACAGTTTCTTTGCTCGCCGACGGGTATCAAACAGATCGGCCTGCGGACTTTGTGAGGTTCCTGGTCCGGCGCGGCCTGCGGCGAACGCATTAGCCCGGAAATCCCACCGAAATGAGGGTCTGGCACAACGAGCCTGGCACAATATCCATTCTGTTTGAAACTCAGTTGCAGCCGTTCAGCGCCGCCCTCCTGTAGCCCAGACAATCAGCTCCTTCTCGAATTCAGCCTGATCGAGGTCGGATCGTCTGAAGGTGCCCGGCGAATGAAACCGGGCATAACACTGTTCCGTGAACCGAAACCGGCCGCCCTCTCCGTTAATCCACATCGGGCGCGGCGCAATCAACGCCGCGAATTCAGGCAGGTCCCCGTGCCTGAGAATGCCCGCAGGCGCTTGCGGGCCGCGCGTCTCAGCAAACAACGGCCCGCCATGTTCCACCGCAACACCCGCCACGCGGTCGTTCAGTGCCGCTGCGAACAGTGCCATCGCCGCCGTTTCGCCCAGTCCGACAACCCTGACGCGATCCGGATCAATGCCAGTACGCGACCGGAAGTGCGCTGCTGTGGCAGCCAGATCGTGCGCAGCCATCCCGTTTTCCGGCCTGGCCCAGATGACACAATTCCAGTCCCAACGGCGCCGCAGCTCTCCACGCAGGCGCATGTCAGGAGCAACCACGACCGCTCCGGCGTCAAGCAATCTTCGAACAAGAGCCCCGCGATTCTCCAGCAACGCCCGCTTCCCCTCAGGGTGGGCCAGAACAACCGCCGGTCTTCGCCGATCGACCGTGCTCCGCCCAGGTTCCAGCACCCAGACGGGCACGCGCACGCCCGGTTCAGTCTCGATCAGAACCTTCTCGACCCGGAACCCGGCTGCACTGCTTGTGCCACGAGACTCTGCATCGATCGGCACACAAGGTCCGCGTTCACCCAGCAGATCGCGGCGGATTCGCAAGGTCGGCACACGATTGTGCGCCGGGTTTCCGGCCGCACCTGGCAAAGCGCGATTGAACGAGTGTCTTGTTCGGAAATAGCCAGGCGCGCCGTCCAGTCCAACCAACCCTGAAGGCATCGGACCCAGTTTCTTCAGTGCCGCGGGCGATTCCAATGGAATGTCACCTTCTCGCACTGCTTCCTGGCCGCGGGCGTTGAGCAGATGCTTGTTCATCCATGCGTACATCTGCTCGCGGCTGTCGCGATCGTAGTTGTGCGGCTTGTCGAATTGAACGCAACTGATTTCTCCGCCCACCAACTGGTAGATGTGCTTGATCTCCGGAAACTCTTCCCTCGGGAAATCGCGGGTCCAGTCGCCGGTGGCACAGATGAACAGAGCCGGACGCGGCGCGAAGAGGCCTGCCAGCTCGGGTTCGTCCGTGAGGCGCGCAATGCCGGGCGCATGGTTGCAGAAACAGTGAGTTTGCTCGCTGACAAAAAGAATCCGCCTGAACCACGAGACCAGCACTGCAGGCACAATCGCCTTCACGCGGCTGTCAAGGGCCGCCAGATACAATGTCTGTTGCCCGCCGCCGGACCCACCGGTGCAACCCAGCCGTTCAGGGTCCACATCTTCAAGCGACTGGAGGAAATCAAGCGCGCGCATGTTGTTCCATGTCATCAATCCGATCGGGCACAAACCAATCGGCAGGTCCATTACGTGCGTCGAGTCGGGACAGAACGCCACCAGTCCCATCCGCGCCAGCCCAATGCATCGCGCCTGCACATTGGTATCAGCAGCGCCTTCCGGCCAATGACCGTGCGGATTTAGGACCGCCGCCCGCCGAAGTGGTTTGGCGAGCGCCAGGGTCGATGGTCCCCGCGGTTTGTACAGGTAGCCGCTTGCATATATCCCCGGCAAGGTTTGGTAATACACGCGCTCGATGACAACGTCCTGTCGCTCGATACGCCCGGTGACTCGCGGGTCGAGCGGAACCCGCTCTGGCAATGGCCACAATCCGATCCTTTCGAGCACGCCCTGGCGCAGCGCTTGTGCGTGCCGCAGCCACGACTGTCGATCCGCAAATGTGAACAGGGACCGCGGCGTCGTCATCCGCTCGAAGTATCGCGCAAAGAATGCATCACGCTCATCGGCTCGGAGCACATCCGCCCCGTCACCGGCTTCTGCGGCAAGAGCACTGTTGCAGCAGTGGCCGATTCCGCTCAACAGGATGCAACAGATCATTGGCCAGGCGCGCCGCAGGCCAAAGGCATGTTCCCGAAGCACTCGCGATCCTCTCAGCTCAATCGTTTTGTTGCCGCTGTCCCGCACCGTGTTCTGCTGGCTGTTCATGCCGACCGGGTCCGATGCTGGCCATGGCAGCCGGACTCTGCAAAACAAATCATTCCCTGCCCGTGCGCGGAAATGTTCGCGGCTTCTGTCAGAACAGCCTCGCGCCACCGGCGCGCCCCCGCCGTTCGTAAAACTATGGCTCGGGCAAGGCGCTAAACCTGCATTTCGGATTCCGCGCCCAAGACAAAACGATGAAAAACAGGCATTGACAATCTCGACCCAACGAGTATGATATCACCACGCTATAACAAAGCTATCTAATCAAATGAACAAAACAAATCAAATCCAGATTGCGCCAACCCGCGAAAAAGTCGTCTCGGTCCACAACGGCTGGGTCACGCTCGTCGTCATAATCCTCCTGTACCTCGGCACCGTCGGCCTGCTCATTTACTCGATCGCCGCCGGACAACGAGGCGGGCCGCTTCTGTGGCCGTTTTTGGCCAGCATGTTGCTGTTGCCCTTCGACATAATCATGACGATGGGGTTCTTTACATTGCAGCCGAATGAGGCGCGCGTGCTGATTTTGTTCGGCGAATACAAGGGCACGGTGCGTGAAAGTGGCTTTCATTGGGGCAACCCGTTTTATTCGAACGGCCCGCGCACAGCCATGGCCGCTCAAGCCGCTGAGCCCGTCGGAAAACCCGGCGGATCGCGGGCCGTTGCTGCGGCGCAATGGAAACGGCATATGGGGCGATACAAGATTTCGTTGCGCGCGCGCACTCACAACATCGAAAGACTAAAGGTGAATGACAAACGCGGAAACCCGATTGAGATTGGCGCGGTTGTTGTCTGGCGCGTGCAAGACACCGCCCAGGCAACCTTCGACGTGGATGATTATGAGAATTACATCGAGATGCAGAGCGAATCGGCCCTGCGGCACCTTGCCTCGTCTTACGCCTATGACCACGGCGAAGAAAACGAGATCACACTGCGCAGCAATGTTGAAGAGGTCTCGGTCGCACTCAGAACCGAGTTGCAGGAACGCCTGATCAAAGCCGGCGTGACAGTGGATGAAGCGCGCCTGACGCATCTGGCATATGCACCGGAAATCGCACAAGCAATGCTCCGGCGACAACAGGCTGAGGCCGTCATCGGCGCAAGGAAGAAGATAGTGTTTGGCGCGGTGAGCATGGTTGAGATGGCTCTCAAGGAAATGACAGAAAGAAAAGTCCTCGACCTCGACGACGAGCGCAAAGCATCCATGGTGAGCAATCTCATGGTTGTGTTGTGCGGGGAATCGGAAGTTCATCCGGTGATCAACACCGGCACTCTTTACTCCTGATAACGCGCAATGGAGGAACGAAAGGCGTTTTTGCTGCGGATCGATCCTGCGCTCATGAAGGAGCTTGAAGCGTGGGCGCAGGATGAGTTGCGCAGTGTGAACGGTCAGATCGAGTACCTGTTGCGCCAGGCTGTGCTTCGGCGGAGGAAGTCCGCCGCAGCCAGGCTGCGAGAGACCGCAGGCCGCGATTCGACTGCGGAGTGACAACACAACGCGACGCAGCCGCAATCAAACGATTCTCCATCTCGGCCTTGACCGGCATTGGTCAAAGAGACATTCTCGAATCAGATTCGAGAGCGATTATGCGAGCGGTTGTGCTGACGTGCGTTTCTTTGTTCCTCGCGCCTGTCAGGGGCCAGGTCGTGATCTCACCCGGTGCTGGGCCTTACAGCGGCGCGTACGGCGGCGGAGGCTATGGGGTCGGCGCTGTTGTTCCCGGTGTGAACGTGGCCGCCGGAGGCGCGGGTGGTTTCTTCAATGGCGGCGGTTTTCAAGCCGGCGGTGGACGGGGCATTTACGGTGTTACCCGGCGCACGTTCATGGGCGACGCGAACGTGGTCGCGGCGAGGTATTTTGCAAGTGGCGGAGTGAACCTTCCGGTTCAATCTGCCAACGGTTTCTCGGGTCAACAAGGGTACGTCTCCGCTGGCAACAGTCGCATGCGACAAGGCTATGCGAGCCGATTGGCGACACGAACCGCGCCACAACCGGCTGTCGCGCCAGAAAAGCCTGATCAGAACCTTGTTGTGGCGGGCCAGAGGAATCTAAATGGTGCAGCATTCAACAGACAGCCGCCGGTGCACGCGTTTACGGCGAATCGCACAACGGCAGTGACACCTCTGCC